>NZ_CP018866.1:2148076-2455192 GCF_002250055.1 Sutcliffiella cohnii | reverse complement strand
AATGGAACCATATAATATTTCTTTACCATCTGACTCAGGGAAGTTATTAGCAGCACTAAAAAAAGAAACGATACTTGAAAAAACGACGTTTAATGAAGTAAAAGAAGCTTATGAATGTAAAGGGTTCTATTTTAAGGATTCTCGACTTTCAGAGACAATAGAAAAACTATAGAAACATTAAAGGAGAAACATATGTTAGAAAATTTGCAACATGGGGAAACGTTAAAACCGATTGTACAAAAAATTGAAAGAAAGATTCAAGATGTTTTAAAAGAAGCAGATCAAGTTAGTGAATCGAACCAATTTCGTGTTCTTCAAAGTTTCCAGCAACATAGAATTAGCGATGCCCACTTTATGCCAACTACTGGCTACGGTTACGATGATATGGGGCGAGATGCATTAGAAAAAGTATATGCGGATGTTTTGGGTGGAGAAAGTGCACTAGTTCGTCCTCAAATAATTTCTGGAACACATGCCATTTCCATTGCTCTATTTGGTATTTTGCGACCTGGGGATGAATTGTTATATATTACAGGAAAGCCTTATGACACGTTAGAAGAAATTGTAGGTATACGTGGTTCTGGAGTAGGTTCTTTGAAAGATTTCCATATTAATTATAAAGCGATTGAATTGAAAAATAATAAAAGTATTGATTGGGAAGCTGTCAGTAACGCAATTACACCGAAAACAAAAATGATTGGGATACAGCGTTCCAAAGGTTATGCTACCCGACCGTCGTATACGATTGAAGAAATTGAAGAAATGATAAACTTTGTTAAGGAAATTAAATCAGATGTTATCGTTTTTGTCGATAATTGCTATGGTGAATTTATTGAATTTAAGGAACCTTGTCATGTTGGTGCTGATTTAATGGCTGGTTCATTAATCAAAAATCCAGGTGGAGGATTGGCGAAAACAGGAGGTTACATTGTAGGGAAACAAGAACTAGTAGAAGCATGCTCATACAGAATGACTTCACCAGGGATTGGTGCAGAAGCTGGTGCCTCTCTATATTCTTTACAAGAAATGTATCAAGGCTTTTTCCTTGCGCCTCATGTTGTTGCACAAGCTTTAAAAGGAGCGGTATTTACCGCGGCATTTTTAGAGGAGTTAGGTATGAATACATTTCCAAGCTGGGATAGTAAAAGGACCGATTTAATACAATCTGTACAATTTGATGACCGAGATAAAATGGTAGCATTTTGCCAAGCAATCCAATTTGCGTCCCCGATTAATTCTCACGTAACTCCATATCCAAACTATATGCCTGGATACGAGGATGACGTTATAATGGCTGCCGGCACATTCGTCCAAGGGGCAAGCATTGAATTAACGGCAGACGGTCCGATTAGACCTCCATACGTTGCCTATGTTCAAGGTGGCTTAACGTATTCCCATGTAAAGATTGCTGTTTGTACGGCAATAGACTCCTTACTAACAAAAAACTTAATAAAGATTTAACAAAAGACAGTCAATAGACTGTCTTTTTGTTATGGAAAAATATTATTTTACTATTTAATAAAAACGATGTTAGAAAACCTAACATTTAGTTGACAGTTAATCTAACATCGTTTAAGATAAATATATCTTAAAGAATAATTTATTGGAGGGTTTGTAATGAGTGATCAGATGAGAAGATCGATGCCGTTGTTCCCGATGAGTATTGTAATGAAATTAACTGAACTATCAGCTCGACAAATCCGATATTATGAAGAACATGGACTAATTACACCTGAAAGATCAGAAGGAAACAGAAGATTATTTTCATTTAATGATGTGGATCGTTTGTTAGAGATTAAAAGTTTACTAGAGCAAAAAATAAACATTGCTGGAATTAAACAAATTATGCAACTAAAAGAACAAGCGGCGATCATGACCGTTAAAGAAAAAATGAAAACAAAAGAAAAACGAGATTTATCGAATGAGGAGTTACGAAAAGTACTTCGAGCCGAAATGTTACAAGCTGGTAGATTCAATAAAACTAGTTTAAACCAAGGCGACATGTCTCGATTTTTCCATTAATTAGTTAGCTTAAAAATTTATATAAAACACCAAGATTAAATCTGAGAGAAAAAATTAGGGAGGAAATAAAAATGGCAAAATACGTGAAAGAAGATATTGTGCGCATCGTACAGGAGGAAAATGTAAAATATATTCGTCTTCAATTTACAGATATTTTAGGCACAATTAAAAATGTGGAAATCCCTGTAAGTCAATTAGAAAAAGCGTTAGATAATAAAATGATGTTTGATGGGTCTTCTATCGAAGGATTTGTACGTATTGAAGAGTCTGATATGTATTTATTCCCTGACCTAAATACATTTGTAGTATTCCCTTGGACATCGGAAAAAGGGAAGGTTGCGAGATTCATCTGTGACGTTCATAAAGCAGACGGTACGCCATTTGAAGGTGATCCTAGAACGAACTTAAAGCGTATTTTGAAAGAAATGGAAGATTTAGGATTCACAGATTTTAATCTTGGACCAGAACCGGAATTCTTCTTATTTAAGTTAGATGAAAAAGGAGAACCAACTTTAGAATTAAATGATAAAGGCGGTTACTTTGACTTAGCTCCAACAGACTTAGGGGAAAACTGTAGACGTGATATCGTATTAGAACTAGAGGAAATGGGCTTTGAAATTGAAGCATCTCATCATGAAGTAGCACCAGGACAACATGAAATTGATTTTAAATATGCTGATGCTCTTACAGCTTGTGACGAAATTCAAACGTTTAAACTTGTTGTAAAAACAATTGCGCGTAAACACGGTTTACATGCAACGTTTATGCCAAAACCTCTATTTGGGGTGAATGGATCTGGAATGCACTGTAACGTATCTTTATTTAAAAATGGAGTAAATGCGTTCTTTGATGAAAAAGCGGAACAACAACTTAGTGAAACGGCAAAACAATTTATTGCTGGAATCATCAAGCATGCGCCGCATTTTACAGCTGTTACAAACCCAACGGTAAACTCATATAAACGTTTAGTGCCAGGTTACGAGGCTCCTTGTTATGTAGCGTGGTCAGCGCAAAATCGTAGTCCTTTAGTTCGTATTCCTGCATCTCGTGGCATAAGTACACGTGTGGAAGTGCGTAGTGTAGACCCAGCGGCTAATCCATATTTAGCAATGGCTGTTCTATTAAAGGCAGGACTAGATGGTATCAAAAATAGTTTAACTCCACCTGCGCCAGTAGATCGTAACATTTATGTAATGAACAAAGAAGAGCGTTTGGCAGAAGGTATTGTAGATTTACCGGCAACATTAGCGCAAGCTCTTGAATTATTAAAAGAAAATGATGTTATTCAATCAGCATTAGGTGATCATTTATTGGAGCACTTTATTGAAGCTAAAGAGATTGAATGGGATATGTTTAGAAGTCAAGTTCACCCATGGGAACGTGACCAATATTTAACTCAATATTAATTAGTTTAACCTCTTGATACCTATGGTGTTGAGGGGTTTCTATTTTGTGTATTGAAAAAGTAGGTAAGTTTCTTTACCAAGTTTGTCGAATGCAGTATAATCAATCATATAAATAAGGGGGACAACTATAATGAAAATTATCAAAACATTGTCAATTGCATTATTTTTAAGTTTACTTATTACGGCATGTTCTAACGATAATGCAGATGTGGCGAACACAGAAGATGAACAGCAAAAGCAAGATCAACAAGTAGCTGATGAAGAAGAACAACAATGGCAATCTAAGCCTGGTGATGTAATGGATACAGAAGGTGGTAAATTTACACTTGTTGCTCGCAACTATAAAGTAGGTAATGTTGAGGTTGGACCGTTATCCTTTCACATCCCACAAGTAGCAACATTAAGCGGGGAACTTTATGACGATTTTAAAGAATTTGTTGGTGAAGATTATATTGAATATGTGCAAATAGATATGGAAGTAGTGAATTCCTCTGAACAAGATGTTGTTATTCAAGCAGGTGATATAAAAATAACAACGAGTAATGGAGAAGAAGTCTCACCTAGTGAAAAATTGAGTGTTATAATCGATAGTGAATTTGAAAAGAGTGAAACGAAGCAAGGGTCGTTATTCTTCTTATTAGAGACTGGAAACGTCGAAGAATTAGAATGGGTAGAAGTAAAGATTCCTGCTCCAACTGATGGTAGCGGAAATGAAATTGGTGAAGAGAAGTCTTTTAAAGTAGAACTATAATGAAGTATGAAAATCAGTGGGGTGAATATCCTGCTGACTTTTTAGTTTGTATTAGCTACTACAAAATGATGTCGAATTAGCTAATAAAGCAATATCTATGTAAATAAAATATGAGTTTGTCAAAAAAAAGACAGTGATAAAAACTAATTGTTTTAGTCACTTAAGAGGGTTCAAAAAGTCGATTGCTATGACTTTTTGAACCCTTTTTTTTAATGTATATTTCGATAAACGCCAATAACTTTACCTAGAATGGATACATTTCGCACTATAATAGGCTCTAGAGAGGAGTTCTCTGGTTGTAATCGAATATAATCCTTTTCTTTAAAGAATCGTTTCACAGTTGCTTCGTCGTCTTCTGTCATCGCTACAACAATATCTCCATTATTAGCTGATTGTTGTTGACGAACAATAACTAAGTCTCCATCCAAAATTCCAGCTTCAATCATACTGTCTCCCATAACTTCCAACATAAATACATGCTCGTCAGGAGCAACATATCGATCAGGTAGTGGAAAATATTCATCGATATTTTCAATTGCTGTTATTGGTTGACCAGCAGTTACTTTACCGACAATCGGAACATTCACTGCATTTACTTTAGGAATTTGCTTGTCATCTAAACTAATCACTTCAATTGCTCTCGGTTTTGTTGGATCTCTTCTAATGTATCCTTTACTTTCGAGTCTAGCTAGGTGACCGTGAACAGTTGAACTGGATGCTAACCCAACAGCTTCTCCAATTTCACGTACAGAAGGTGGATAGCCTTTTGCTTGTACTTCTTGCTTAATGAAATTTAAAATATCTTCTTGTCTTTTAGATAGTTTCATTTCCCCGCACCTCTATATGTATTATTAAGAATATTATAGCATAATTACCTATAGTATACAAACATAAGTTCGAAAAATAGCAGAATATATGTTTGCATGATAGAATAATAATAAATTTATTTGAAATGGTGATAAGATGAAAGGCGTTATTTACTGTAGAGTAAGCACAAATAAGGAAACACAAGAAACTTCTCTTGCTAGACAGAAAGAGGAGTTAAAGTTATTAGCTCAAAACAACAATATAGAAGTAATATCTGTCATTGAGGAACAAGCTAGTGGTTATAGCTTAGAGAGAGAGGGAATATATAATCTAATGGATTTGTTAGCTACCGACCCATTTGATGTACTGTTAGTACAAGATGAAACGAGAATTGGGAGGGGAAATGCCAAAATAGCTTTTTTCCATTTACTAAAAAAACATAATGTACTTATTTATTCTATAATCGACAACGGTAAATTAACTTTATCAGAATCAGATTCAATGGTTTTGCAAATTGTTTCTATTGTAGAAGAATACCAAAGAAAACTACATAATTTAAAAATAAAAAGAGGAATGAAAAAAGCAGTAGAAGAAGGATATAATCCGCTGAAAAACTTAAAAAATAATCATTTAAGTCCAGGGAGAGAAAGAAAAGAAGTTCCTGTAGAAGAAATAGTGCGATTACGTCATAACAAATTAACTTTCCATGAAATCGCCGCTACTCTTAGAGGGCTTGGATTCGATATATCTAAAGCAACGGTTAATAGAAGATATAAAGAGTACATGTTGCAGAAAGAAGATAGTACTCTTGCTAACAAAAGTGAGCTCTAGTAAGATGGAAAAGTAGCAAATTAAGAACTGTTAACTGGGGTTAGAGACATTTAATAAACCCAAAACAAAAAGGAAAATTATTTAAACTATTACGTAAAAGATAAAAGGAGTTTTAATATGCTTTCACAAGATAAAATGAAAAGAATTAATCTACTTGCAAAAAAAGCAAAATCAGAAGGTTTAACAGAAGAAGAGGCTAAAGAACAAAAAGAATTAAGAGCGGAATATGTAAAAACGTTTCGATCTTCTATGGTAGATACATTGAAATCAGTAACAATCGTCGATCCAAACGGAAATGATGTAACCCCTCAAAAATTAAAGGATGAGCAAAATAAAAAATTTCATTAAACATCCGAGTGTATTTTGTACATACTATAAATAGCATGACTAAAGAAAAGAAGAAAGAAGGTATATACGAATGACTTTAAATGTAGATCAATTATCAATTGCAACGATCCGTACATTATCTATTGATGCAATTGAAAAAGCAAAGTCTGGTCACCCAGGAATGCCGATGGGAGCAGCGCCAATGGCTTATACGCTTTGGACTAGTTTTATGAACCATAATCCAAAAAATCCTACATGGTTTAATCGTGATCGTTTTGTTCTATCTGCTGGTCATGGTTCCATGCTATTGTATAGTTTATTACATTTATCAGGATATGACGTAACAATGGACGATTTAAAGCAATTTCGTCAGTGGGGTAGTAAGACTCCTGGTCATCCAGAATTTGGTCATACACCAGGAGTAGATGCGACTACTGGACCGCTCGGACAAGGAATTGCAATGGCAGTTGGTATGGCGATGGCCGAACGCCATTTAGCTCATACATATAATAAAGAAAACTTTGAGCTAATTAATCATTTTACATATAGTATATGTGGTGATGGTGATTTAATGGAAGGTGTATCCGGAGAAGCTGCTTCTTTAGCTGCACATTTAAAACTCGGTAGATTAGTTGTCCTATATGATTCGAATGATATTTCGTTAGATGGAGATTTGAATCGCTCCTTCTCAGAAAGTATAAAGGATCGTTTCAACGCATATGGATGGCAATATGTTCGTGTAGAAGATGGTAATGACCTAAACGAAATCTCTAATGCATTGAAGGAAGCCCAATCAGATCTTAACCGTCCTACATTAATAGAGGTGAAAACGACAATTGGTTACGGGTCTCCAAATATGTCCGGTACTTCTGATGTACACGGAAAGCCACTAGGTGAGGATGAAAGGAAGTTAACAAAAGAAGCTTATAAATGGACGTTTGAAAATGATTTCCACGTGCCTGAAGAAGTATATGAGCACTTCCGAGCTACTGTTGAAGAGAAAGGTAACCAACTTGAAAATGAATGGAATAACCTCTTTGCTCAATACAAGGAGAAATATCCGGAAATCGGTAAACAACTTCAAGGTGCGATAGAGGGTAAACTTCCGGAAGGATGGGACCAAGATATACCTGTATATGAAGAAGGGAAAAGTCTTGCTTCTCGAGCATCTTCGGGTGAAGTAATGAATGCGATAGCAAAGAATATGCCACAATTACTCGGAGGGTCAGCTGATTTAGCAGGATCTAACAATACGATGATTAAAGGCGAAAAAGATTATACACCAGAAGATTATAGCGGTAGAAACATTTGGTTTGGGGTTCGTGAGTTCGGAATGGGCGCTGCTATGAACGGAATTGCGCTTCATGGTGGATTAAGAATATTTGGTGGAACGTTCTTCGTTTTCTCCGATTATTTGCGTCCTGCCATTCGATTAGCAGCCCTTCAACAATTGCCTGTTACGTATGTGTTTACTCATGATAGTATAGCTGTTGGTGAAGATGGTCCAACGCATGAGCCAATTGAGCAACTACCTTCTTTACGCTGTATGCCTAATTTATCTGTCATTAGACCAGCTGACGGAAATGAAACCGCTGCTGCATGGAGAGTTGCGATGGAATCAACACAAACACCTACTGCATTAGTATTAACTCGCCAAAACTTACCGACTATAAAAGATACGGACAAAAATGCATATGAAGGTGTTTCAAAAGGTGCTTACGTGATTTCTCCTGCGCAGAAGGAAACTGCCGATGCGTTACTTCTTGCTACTGGTTCAGAAGTCGGTTTAGCAGTTCAAGCTCAAGAAGCATTACGCCAAGAAGGAATTGAAGTTTCAGTTATTAGTATGCCATCTTGGGATCGATTTGAAAAACAATCAAAAGAGTATAAGGAATCAGTAATACCTAAAAGTGTGAAAAAAAGGTTAGGAATTGAAATGGCAAATCCACTAGGTTGGGAGCGCTATGTAGGTGATGAAGGAGATATTGTAGCCATTCATACGTTTGGCGCATCAGCACCAGGAGAAAAAATAATGGAGGAATACGGCTTTACTGTTCCGAATGTAGTAACAAAAGTAAAACAATTATTGTCTTAACTTTGAAGGTAGCACACAAAAGTGCTACCTTTTTTGTAACTTTTATATTGTTTCGACAAAAATAGTTCTTTCATGCTCCACTAATAGACAAACATTTTTTCTACTATTTTCTATACTTATAATAGAGTGAAATAGAAATAGGAGTGGGCCAAATGAGACAATATACCATTTATTTAATGAAAGAAGAGATTGTGGAATATTACGTTGGACAAGAGTATAAGCTATTTCAACTTTTTCAAGAATATGAGCAAAGCAAAAACTTGCAACCAATAATAAAAAAACAAATCGAATATATAACTTTACCAATCCAAGAATACTCATTATCCCAATTATTGAAACAAACGTTAAGTAAGCGGAAAGACTATGCTTTTAAAGGACATGAGCATACAATATGGATCCCTAAAGTTAAATCAAGCGCAAAATTATCTTTATACGAAAATTATATTGAATTATCCGCAACGGGCTCCTTTGAAGCAGAATCCATTTTATTTGAAGTGATTCGTAAAGATGCCCCATACTATTTAGCGATTGATATAAAGGCGGAGCGTTACGGTTGGCTTCAACCAATTAAACAAAGAAATTTTGTATAAAAGATTATACTATCAATCGCATTATATTACTAATAGAACATAGGAAAAAAATAAATAAATTTAGAAAATGAAAGGGAGATGTTGTATAATATAAATTTGTTTAGTAAACTACATTGGTAGACATGTTTTAAGGAGGAAATAGCAAGATGAACACTTGGATTTGGATACTATTAATTGTTCTTGCACTTATTGCAGGTGTTGCTCTTGGATTTTTCATCGCACGTAAGTATATGATGACTTACTTAAAGAAAAACCCACCAATCAACGAGCAAATGTTAAAAGTAATGATGATGCAAATGGGTATGAAGCCTTCACAGAAGAAAATTACTCAAATGATGAAAGCAATGAACAACCAAATGAAATAATAGAGGACAAGCATCCGTTATGGGTGCTTTTTCTTTTTTTGTAAAAATGATCTCGAATCTTCTAAGAAAAATATTTGTTTCTAAAAATTAGAAAATTTGCTAAAATATTATGAGTGAAAAAGAACATCTGGGGGAGAAATGATGAGCGTTTTTAAAGATTTATGGTGGTTCTTTAAATCAGAGAAAAAAGCGTATGCTTTTGGAGTAATTCTTTTAGCATTTGTAGCTTTATTAGAACTTGTACCGCCGATGATAGTAGGGAAAACAGTTGATTTTATTGCTGACGGGCAAGTTACAACAACTTTACTCGTTCAATTAATGCTAATCTTATTAATTTCTGCATTAGTAGTTTACGGACTACGATATTTATGGAGAATAATGATTTTTGGTGCATCCGTCCGATTAGCGCGGTTATTACGGAACAATTTATATAAACATTTTACAAAAATGTCTCCCAACTTTTATCAACGGAAAAGAGTTGGAGATTTAATGGCGCATTCAACAAATGACATTCAAGCCATTCAACAAACTGCCGGGGCAGGAGTACTAACATTAGTCGATTCTGTTATGACTGGTGGGTTTGTTATTATTGCAATGGCAACAACCATTAGTTGGAAACTCACTTTAATCTGTTTAATACCATTACCATTCATGGCGATATCTACTAATTATTATGGAACACTTTTACATAAAACTTTTCATAAAGCACAGGCTGCATTTTCTAGTTTGAATGATAAAGTTCAAGAAAGTGTAAATGGAATAAAAGTAATTAAAACGTTTGGACAAGAGAAGGAAGATATTGAAGAATTTGAAAAACAGTCTAATGATGTTGTGAAGAAAAATATTACAGTCGCGAAAATTGATTCTTTGTTCGATCCAACAATCGGACTAATCGTTGGAATTTCTTTCTTTTTAGCTGTTTCCTTTGGATCTTATTTTGTAGTAAATGAAGAAATGACAATAGGACAGCTAGTAGCATTTACGACCTATTTAGGACTATTAGTATGGCCAATGTTAGCTTTCGGCTGGCTATTCAATATTGTAGAGCGTGGAAGAGCTTCCTATGATCGAGTAACGGCATTATTAAAAGAAGAAGTAGATATTGAAGACATTAAAGATGCAAAAGCAACTATTCCGACAGGGGATATAGAATACAACCTTAAAGATTTTTATTATCCTACAAAGAAGGAAGTTGTTTTAGAAAATATACATTTCCAACTTCGACAAGGTGAAACGTTAGGTATCGTTGGGAAAACGGGAAGCGGTAAAACAACCCTTTTAAAATTATTAATTAGAGAATTTGATGGATATGATGGAGAAATAACGATCGGCAATCAGTCGATTAAATATTTTCAATTAGATTATTTGAGGCAGGCTATTGGTTATGTACCGCAAGATCATTTCCTTTTTTCTTCTACAGTAAGTGATAATATTTCATTTGCGGTGCCGACTGCATCTTATAACGATATTATCAATGCAGCAAAATTAGCTAATATACATGAAGACATTGTACAGTTTACAGAAGGGTACGAAACGATAGTAGGAGAAAGAGGAGTCTCTTTATCAGGAGGTCAAAAGCAAAGAATTTCTATTGCAAGAGCACTTTTAATGAATCCGGAAATATTAATATTAGATGATTCACTCTCGGCGGTAGATGCAAAAACGGAAGAAACCATCTTAAGTGCATTAAAAAGAGAGCGGCTAGGTAAAACGACTATCATTACTTCTCATCGATTAAGCGCGATACAACATGCGAACATCATTTTAGTTCTAGATGAAGGAAAAATCGTCCAAATAGGTACACATGATGAGTTAATGAAAGAAGAAGGATGGTATAAAGATATGTACCATCGCCAACAGCTAGAATCTCTTGTAGAGCATGGAGGTTAATTCGATGAATAATCAATCTATATCAGCGAAAGAGCAAAGAGCGGTATTAAAGAGGCTTTTGTCGTATGGATCTAATCATAAGAAACAATTTGTTATCGCTTTTTCGTTATTATTATTTGCTACTTTAGGAGAAATTGTAGGACCATTATTAATACAAATCTTTATTGATGATTATTTACAGCCAAGAAATATTGAAACGGGACCAATTGCAACGTTAGCAATTGTTTATATTAGTGTTCATATCGCTAAAGTAGTTTTTCAATATTTCCAACTATTAAAGTTTCAAGAAATCTCCTTGAATATCATTCAAGAGCTACGTATTGATGTTTTTTCAAAAGTACAGAAGCTAGGTTTAAAGTTTTTTGATAAAACACCGGGTGGAAGTATTGTTTCCCGTGTTACGAATGATACAGAAGCAATTAAAGATATGTTTGTAAGTGTTATATCCACTTTTGTACAAAACATTGTATTGCTACTAGGTATTTTCATTGCAATGTTTTACTTGAATGTACAATTAGCGCTGTTTTGTTTATTGATTATTCCGATAATATTTTCCATCATGGCAACGTATCGTCATTTTAGCTCCCGTTACTATGCAGATTTACGGGAGAGGTTAAGTCAATTGAATGCGAAACTGAATGAAAGTTTACAAGGTATGTCCATCATTCAAGTATTCCGACAAGAGAAACGTTTGAGAAAAGAATTTGAAGATATTAATGAAGGGCATTATCAAGCTGGATTAAAAAATATTAAATTAGACGGATTATTGTTACGTCCTGCAATTGATCTAGTTTACATTTTTGCTCTTATGCTAGTATTAAGTTTCTTTGGTTTTAACTCGTTGAATAGTCCGATAGAATTAGGTGTTTTATACGCTTTTGTTAACTATCTCGGTCGTTTCTTTGAACCAGTAAATGACATGATGATGAGATTGTCCTTATACCAACAAGCAATTGTTTCTGCATCCCGAGTTTTTGAAGTGTTAGATGAAACAGAGCTGGCACCAACTAAAATAGGGACAGAACATAATGGAATAACCGATGGAAAAATTGAGTTTAAAAATGTAACGTTTTCTTATGATGGGAAACGAGATGTATTAAAAAACATTTCATTTACGGCGAATCCAGGTGAAACGATTGCCCTTGTTGGACATACTGGAAGCGGAAAAAGTTCTATTATAAATCTGTTAATGAGGTTTTATTCGATAGAAAAAGGTGACATCTTAATCGATGGTTCTTCTATTAAAGAAATAAATGATGAAGAGCTTCGTCATAAAATGGGATTAGTTTTACAGGATCCATTTTTATTTTACGGTACGATCAAGCATAATATCCGATTGCATAATTTAAATATAACGGATGAGGAAATGGAGCAAGCAGCTTCTTTTGTGCAAGCAAATCATTTTATAGAAAAATTACCACAAAAATATGAAGAGCTAGTAGTGGAAAGAGGGTCGACATTATCAAGCGGGCAACGTCAACTCATTGCTTTCGCTAGAACTATTGCAACTCAACCTAAAATTCTAGTGCTAGATGAAGCAACAGCTAATATTGATACGGAAACAGAGGATGCAATTCAAGTTGCTCTTGAAAAAATGAGAAAAGGAAGAACGACGATCGCCATTGCTCACCGTTTATCTACTATTCAAGATGCAGACCAAATTTTAGTGTTACACCAAGGTGAAATAGTGGAAAGAGGTACACATCAACAATTATTAAGCAAGGAAGGTTTATATTATAAAATGTATTTATTACAAAATGGAAATGCAGAAAATTTAAAAACTGTAGTAGGAAATCAATAAATATCAGTTTATCTACAACTAGATAAAACAATCATTTGTAGATTACTCTGTAAAATAAAGAAGGGAGCTGTATACGAAAAGTAACAGTTCCCTTTTATTTATAATTTGAAACATTTTATCGGTTTTATTTAGTAATAACAAATTGATTGTATTGGTTTAGAAGAGAGTCTAGCTCTTGACTAATTTTTAACGTAGTGGACGAGGACATTCCCTTTTTTTTGACTACTTCTAGCAGCTCGGAACGTTTGTTTTCAATTAAGGTAAGTAGCATTTCATCTTTGTTTGTCAATGTTCTAGTTCCTTTCCCTCTTTAGGTAATATTATTATACTAAATAATTGGAAATAATTAAAACTATTTATTCCATATTTATACCAATTTTTAATAGTATGTCATTAGTTTGTCAAAAAATTTAAATACTTAGTAGGCGATAAAATCTATATAATTTGATAAGATAGTAATAGTTGTTTACAAGGAGGGAAAAAAATGACTGGTGATTCTACTGTTGACATAAATTTATTTCTAGCGTTTGGAGCTGGATTTTTATCGTTTATTTCACCGTGTACGCTTCCTATATATCCTGCATTTTTATCGTACATAACAGGAATGTCAGTTAGTGATATTAAAGAAGAAAAAGGTATGCTTCAAAAAAGGAGTATTTTACATACGTTATTTTTCTTACTAGGATTTTGTTTAATCTTCGTTGCGCTAGGATATAGTACTTCATTCTTTGGCCAATTTTTTAGAGAATATAATGCGCTAATTCGCCAAATTGGAGCGATATTAATCATATTCTTAGGATTTGTCATTCTAGGAGTTTTTCAACCGAAATTCCTAATGAAGGATAAAAAGTTTAGTTTCAAAAACCGTCCTTCTGGCTATTTTGGTAGTACATTAATTGGATTAGCGTTTGCAGCTGGTTGGACTCCGTGTACTGGACCAATATTAGTAGCAGTTTTATCACTTGCTGCATCAAATCCAGGGTCTGGTATGATTTACATGATTTTCTATTCACTCGGTTTTGCTATACCTTTCTTTATATTATCTTTCTTTATAGGAAGATTGAATTGGATTCGAAAGCATCATGTGAAAATTATGAAATTCGGTGGAACGATTATGATTATCGTAGGTATTATGCTGTTTTTTGATATGATGACGCAAATCATCGTCTTCTTTACAAGAATTACAGGTGGTTTCACTGGTTTTTAATTTTTTGTTGTTGCATAGGGGGAACTTCTACAGTGTCGAATGTGTTAGTTGTTGATGATGCGAAATTTATGAGATTAACTCTTACTAACATTTTAACGAAAGGGAAATATAATGTTGTGGGTGAAGGTACGGATGGCGAGCAAGCTATTAAACTATATCGAGAGTTAAAGCCGGATCTCGTTACGATGGATATTACAATGCCTCATATGAATGGAATTGAAGCAGTACGTGCTATTATAAAAGAAGATTCAGATGCAAAAATCATTATGTGTTCCGCTTTAGGGCAACAAAAATTAATAGTAGAAGCAATAGAAGCCGGTGCCAAAGATTTCATTGTTAAACCGTTCGATGAATATCGTGTAATAGAAGCTGTGAAGCGTGTACTTGGACAATAACAACACAATACAACTACCATCTATATTTCTAATAGTAGATGGTATCTTTTTTTTCTTTTTTTGTTTATGATAATTGTTACATAACAGAAAGTTTAGGTGAACGACATGACAACGATATTACCAACAACCTTAGCTATATTAATGGCAATAGCCGTTTATTTTTTAAGATTAAAATTAGCTAATAGACCTTCTAGTGTGAAAAAAATTATACTTCCACCTTTTTTTATGAGTACAGGCGCACTAATGTTTTTATTTCCCCCATTTCGAGTGGCACCTTTACAAATAATAGAGGCTTTATTAGTAGGATTCATTTTTTCTATCTTTCTTATTAAAACATCAAATTTTGAAATTAAAAATGATCAAATCTTCATGAAAAGATCGAAGGCTTTTCTTTTTATATTGCTAGGGTTGTTAGCTATTAGGATCGTAGCTAAAATAGTATTTAGTGCCCATTTTGATATTGGAGAATTAGCAGGAATGTTTTGGATACTAGCTTTTGGAATGATTGTCCCATGGAGAATAGCAATGCTTTTAAAATATAAGAAATTAGAAAGAAGCTTACATAATGTTTCTCATTAAGTTGCCCTTATAGAAACACAATAAGGACCTACTATTAGGTCCTTATTGTGGAAAATATTGCTTATACGGTGTAATATCGATGTTTTGTTCGTTTAATTTTTTCACTAAAAATTTGTGATCTCTCTTAGGAGTTGCAATTATGTATCCTTTAATAACATGATCCTTCGTAATCTTTTTGGCCTTTTCATTGTATGCTAATTCGCCAATCTTCCCAGCGATTTTTTGTCTAGCAATATCTCTAAAAAGTTCTGGAACAGGTTCAACTAGTTCTTCAAGTAATAATTTTAAGTCTGTCGGCCATAAATGCTTTGTTTTCTTTATATAATAATCTTGCCAATCTAGTTCTGACATTCCATCCTCTTTTGGCATTCTTTTCAAAAATTTCCGAAACATAAAAAAGCCACCGATTGCTAAAAGGCCAATCATAGTGACGACCCAAAATAAAATAAACCATAAAAACCAACCATTAAGCATTTCTTTTTCCCTCCGTTGATTTTAACATCCTTGTTTTATTATACATAAAAAGTTTATAATTGCACTAGATAACCGTTTTATTTATAATTGGATATCAAATAAAATTAGTTGCCTTGGAGGTGTAAGTCATGCAAAAAATAGGTAACTTAATTGGTAACATGGGGAAAATGGAAGTTTTATCTTCAAAAATATGCCCTAAATGTAATCGAGAAGTTAAAAGAGTGAAAATGCAAATTTTAGGTGGGGAAAATAAAGGGCAATGGCAAGTAATAGAGAATGAGTGTGATTGTAGGCTTGCTAATGAAACGCTAGAGGCTGAAAAGCAAAAACGATTAAAGTTCTTTGAACAGTTCTGTATTATCCCACATGAATTAGAAAATGCAACACTTGAAAACTTTCAAGTGAATTATGAAAGTCAAGCAGAGGCACTAGAAAGAACGCTTGATTATATTGATCGATTTACTGGAAGTGAAAATTTATACTATTATGGTCGTACTGGAAGAGGTAAAACTCATTTAGCGGTGGGCCTTTATAAATTAATAAAAGACGCTAGCCTTACGGCAATGTTTTTTGACGTTCCTAAATTAATGGATACAATTGTAGCTTCCTGGGAAAAAGATGCAGGATATTCCGAGAGTAAATTTATGAAAGCAGTCGCAGAAGTAGACGTGTTAATACTAGATGATTTAGGAGTGGAACGAATTAGCGAATGGGTTGACCAAACGTTATATTCTATTTTAAATCAACGACAAGGAAAAAGTATTATTTTTACGTCCAATATTCATCCAGCCGACTTAACGAAGCGTTATGGAGAACGTTTAGCTGACCGTATTAAAAATAAAATGACACAAGATCAATTAATTTCTATTAGTACGCCAGAAAGCTATCGTACGAAAGATTTAACGATGTATAAAGATTAAGGCGCATCAATTTAGCGCCCTTTTTCATGTTTTTAATAAGACCAAGGAAAGAAGTTGTTATTAACAACCATGCTTTCAAATTGCCGATATAACCAATAAAACTCATCGAGCTGCAAAGGATAATCCTCGGGCACATCTAGATGATCTAGAAATAACTCTAGTAAATAATCATTTGTAAATGATGACATTTTTTTCCTCCTTTTCTATTATTTTTTTCAAAAAGATCGATAAATATGTAAAGTTAGTTGAAAGTACAAATTTAATAAATTGAGACAAACGTTGTATCAAAATAGAAAAAAATTAATAGATTAATAGAGAAAGGAGGAAGTACCAAGGTTTCCTGCATAACCATTGATTACTCCTTACACATTCCTATTTCCTCTTTCTAATAGGGAACGCCTTTATCCTTTATGGATAGAGGTGTTTTTTGTTTAAAGTTTCATCAATCTTTTCTCGCGTTACTCCTGTTTTAAACATAGGTAATTTCGTTGTATCGAGCACAGTTTTTCCGTTATAATCAAAATAACCATTTCCTTGGAGGATAGATCATTTGGAATTATATTGTACTAAGCATAAAAAGAAGCTTTCAGAACGGCTAACGGACGGGGAGTATATATCATTATATTGTGTTCATTGTAAAATGGATAAATTATCAAATGAAAAAGAAGCACAACAGCGAATAGTATTAAATAAACTTTCTATTTTCAGTCACATGCTTATCGTTTCTATTACTGTTATAGTTTTTTACTTATTAAACAAAGTTATTTATTTCTTCCTAGCGTTACTATTAATAATTCCGGTATTTAATTTTGTTAGAAGAACAATAAGACAACTAAAGGTTTGGACCTTTCAATCTGATGACCAGTCTAAAATTAACTTATTACGTGCACAAATATTAAATGAAAGTAGCATTCAAGCAAATAAAGTAGAACAGAAGAAGCGCCAATGGAAAAAAGAATATATGCAACATAATTGCTTAAAAAAACTTGATATGGAAAAGTGGGAGATATATTTAAGACGATTTTATGAAATAAGATAGTCACATACCTATACAAGCTTTTGTTCCTTTCATATTTTATCGTAAGGGATGTGATGAAAATGGCCTGTTTGATAAATCAAATAGTTATTGAAAACGTAGAAGGTGGAATTATTAATTTTGGTAACATTTTTAAAGTTGCACCAATTTCAATAGAGGACGGAATTGTAGGTGCAGGAGGTAGTAACTCTGGAGACTATATAAATACACATACTAAGTGTAGTATGGTCAATGTTTCAAGAAAAAGTAGATCTCTGACGATAAATGAAGATTCCGTGTCAGAAGTTGCGGACCAAGAGTGATTAATCAACTTTCTTGTTATTTTAAAGTAATTCCTCTTTCATCGCTTATAGAAGGAGGAATTACTTCTTTATTTTATATTACATACCGTGGTGTGGGTTGTTTTTTTGCCTTGTATGGTTTCTATTCTTCACTTTTTTGGAACCACTTAAAGGTTCCGGTTGCCCAGGATTGTTCCCTTTAGGAGCATTTTTACGCATATCTTTTCCATCATTTTTATTCATTTTGTTTCCCTCCTTTGATTCCTATTATCTGATATTAAGCCAAATTTATTCTTTATAGTGGCATAGTTTAATTCTTTATGGGAAGTATAAATGACAGATATTCATTATAAAGGAGAAAAAATATGCCGTATCATAAAGACAAACAACAAGCATTTCAAGCAGCGCAACAAGGTGTAGAACAAGCAAAAGATGTTTATCATGAAATAGTAAAAAATGATCCAGATTATGGTCAGCATTTTAAAAGGTTACAAAACGAAGTGAATGAAGCTATGGAGCAAATTAATAACGCTCTTGAGGTAGCATCTGAAACGCAAAGAGATCAACTAGCACAATTTCAAGAAGACTTACAACAATTAATAAATGAGGCACATGAATAAATGAAAAAAGAGCTGTCCCGATATAGGACAGCCCTTTTTCATGTTATATAATATGGAAAAACTTATTGATTCTTTTTACGCTTTTTATTATTTTGTTTTTGTTCCTCTGTTAGAGGTTCGTTTGAAAATTCTTCGTTATAACCTGCACCTTTGCCTTGTGCAGAAGCAGCATTCATACCAGGAATAACATGATTAGCTTTTCTTTTTCCCATCGTATTCACCTCCACTTTTATTATCTTCTAATGCCTTTCGTACATGTATTGTTTCAAAATTTCGAACTATAAGTGTTTCTTATAGTAATTAATAACTTTATTGTTATTTACTTATGTTAAATGTTGTATTAAGATAATATCGTAAGGTAAATTATTGGGAGAAATAGCTCGAAAAATGAAAGCTATTTCAATGTATAGTTAGATGGAGCATTTCTTTCTACTATACTTACTAATCTATGAACACTAGGGGGTAATACATATGGCGAATCATGATGTTTTTAACGCTCGTGCATCCTTTGATGTGAACGGTAAAACGTACCATTACTACAATTTAAAAGCGTTAGAAGAAGCGAATATCGGTAATGTTTCTCAACTACCATATTCTATTAAAGTTCTTTTAGAATCTGTTTTACGTCAAGTAGATGGTCGTGTTATTACGAAAGAGCATGTAGAAAATTTAGCAAAATGGGGAACGAATGAATTAAAGGAAATCGACGTTCCATTTAAACCATCACGTGTAATTCTTCAAGATTTCACAGGTGTTCCAGCTGTGGTTGATTTAGCTTCTTTACGTAAAGCAATGGCAGATTTAGGTGGAAATCCTGATAAAATTAATCCTGAAATCCCTGTTGATTTAGTTATTGACCACTCTGTTCAAATTGATAGAGCTGGAACTGCTGATGCATTAGATTTCAACATGAAGTTAGAGTTTGAACGTAATGCAGAACGTTATAAATTTTTAAGTTGGGCAAAAAAATCGTTTGATAACTATCGTGCAGTTCCACCTGCAACAGGAATTGTTCACCAAGTTAACTTAGAATATTTAGCGAACGTTGTTCATGCTGTTGAGCAAGACGGCGAATTAGTAGCATTCCCTGACACACTTGTTGGAACAGACTCCCATACTACGATGATTAATGGTATTGGTGTTCTTGGATGGGGTGTAGGTGGTATCGAAGCAGAAGCTGGTATGCTTGGTCAACCTTCTTACTTCCCGGTTCCTGAAGTAATTGGTGTTAAATTGACAGGAGCTTTACCGAACGGTACTACTGCAACTGACTTAGCGTTAAAAGTAACTCAAGTGTTACGTGCACATGGGGTTGTAGGTAAATTTGTTGAGTTCTTCGGTCCTGGTGTTCCAGAACTTCCGTTAGCTGACCGTGCTACAATTGCAAACATGGCACCAGAATATGGAGCAACTTGTGGTTTCTTCCCAGTTGATGAAGAAGCACTAGACTATTTACGTTTAACTGGTCGTGACGAAGAGCAAATCAAAATAGTGGAAGAATATTGTAAAGCAAACGGCTTATTCTTTACAACTGATGCTAATCCAATTTATACAGAAGTGGTAGAAATTAACTTAGCAGAAATCGAGCCTAACCTATCTGGACCAAAACGTCCACAAGACCTTGTGCCACTATCTATGATGAAGGATACATTCCGTAACGCACTTGTTGCACCTCAAGGTAACCAAGGTTATGGATTAACGGAGACAGACATTAGTAAAGAAGTGGAAATTACATTAGCATCTGGTGATAAAACTACGATGAAGACTGGTTCTATCGCTATTGCTTCTATCACTTCTTGTACAAATACATCGAACCCTTATGTCTTAATTGCAGCTGGTTTAGTTGCGAAAAAAGCAGTAGAGTTAGGTATTGAAGTTCCTTCTTTCGTTAAAACATCTTTAGCACCTGGATCAAAAGTAGTAACTGGTTACTTAGCTGAATCAGGACTTCAACCATATTTAGATCAATTAGGATTTAATATCGTTGGTTACGGTTGTGCGACGTGTATCGGTAACTCTGGTCCGTTAGCAGATGAAATTGAAGAAGCGATTGCTAAAAATGACCTATTAGTTACTTCAGTATTATCTGGAAACCGTAACTTTGAGGGACGTATTCACCCACTTGTAAAAGGAAACTACTTAGCATCACCACCTTTAGTAGTTGCATATGCTTTAGCAGGTACGGTAGATATTGATCTACAAAATGATGTTATTGGTAAAGGAAAAGATGGTCAAGACGTTTTCTTTAAAGATATCTGGCCTTCTATGGACGAAGTTAAAGAACTTGTGAAAACAACTGTTACTCCGGAGTTATTCCGTAAAGAATATGATAAAGTATTTGATGATAATGAGCGTTGGAACGCAATCGAAACGTCTGACGAAGCTTTATATACTTGGGACGATAACTCAACGTACATCCAAAACCCTCCATTCTTTGAAGGGCTATCTCCAGAAGCTGGGACAGTTGAGCCGTTATCTAATTTACGTGTTGTAGGTAAATTTGCGGATTCTGTAACGACAGACCACATTTCACCTGCTGGTTCTATCGGTAAAGATACTCCTGCGGGTCGTTACTTACAAGCTAACGGAGTAGAACCTCGCGACTTTAACTCTTACGGTTCTCGTCGTGGTAACCATGAAGTAATGATGCGTGGTACGTTTGCAAACATTCGTATTCGGAATCAAATTGCTCCAGGAACAGAAGGTGGATGGACTACTTACTTACCAACTGGTGAAGTAATGTCTATTTATGATGCTTGTATGAAATATAAGCAAGATGGTACTGGTCTAATGGTTATCGCTGGTAAAGATTACGGGATGGGAAGTTCTCGTGACTGGGCTGCAAAAGGTACAAACCTACTAGGTATTAAAACAGTTATTGCAGAAAGTTTCGAGCGTATCCACCGCAGTAACTTAGTACTAATGGGTGTTTTACCATTACAGTTTAAAGACGGTGACAATGCTGAAGTTTTAGGCTTAAATGGTAAAGAAACTTTTGAGGTACATGTAGATGAGTCTGTAAAACCACGTGATATGGTTAAAGTAGTAGCAACAGATGAAGAAGGAAATAAGAAAGAATTTGAAGCATTAGTTCGCTTTGACAGTGAAGTGGAAATTGATTACTACCGTCATGGTGGAATCCTTCAAATGGTACTTCGTGATAAATTAAAAGCATAAGAACAAAAGCGCGAGCGCTACACATAAAATGAAAACACGGACAATTCCTAGGAGTTGTTCGTGTTTTTTAGGTTGAAAATGTAAATGTGTAAAGGGAAAATGTTGAAAAATTGACACAAGCAAAATGATAGGAAACGGTGACATTGTATGTTTAAATGGTTATATACAATTACGATTATAAAAGGATGAGAATGTTTTGATTAAAAAATTATTGGCTGTGGGCTTACTTTTATGTTTAGTTGGTGTTGCCTTAGTGCAAGTATTTGCTGAAAAGGATCCTAACGTTGGAGCGTCAGTTGGTGATCAAGCATATGATTTTGATCTCGCAGTCTTGTCTGGGGACCAAGTAAAATTATCTGATTACAGAGGAAAGAAAGTGATTGTAAACTTCTGGGCAACATGGTGTGGTCCTTGTAAAGATGAAATGCCAGAGATGCAGCTTTATTATGAGGATTACAAAGATGAAGTAGAAATTTTAGCTGTAAATATAACATCTTCTGATACGTTAGAAAATGTAGAAAAATTTGTAGAAGCAGGTCAATTCACATATCCAATTCTCTTAGATGAGAATCGAATATTCGCCTATTATGAAGTGCTAAACATGCCAGCTACTTTTTTTATCAATGAAGAGGGTGTTATTTCTGCACGACATGAAGGGCCATTAACGTATAGTATGTTAGATAATTATGTCAATAAAATAAAATAGTGTAAAATACATCTAGTCGGAGGAATGGAAAAAATACCATTCCCCGGCTTTTTTTTGTGTTTTTACGAAGATTTTAAGTTTTCTCATCAAATTTTAATTAATTTTTCGAAAAGTTATCATAATTTTGAAGTTTATTGGACATTAATACTATTACAATAGTAATAAGTAGGTGATATTATGGGAAAATTCAAAAAACGTTCATTTGAGGAGCTAGTTCTTGAAAATAAAAAGCAGTTGTTACAAGATGAAGAAGCTCTTCAAAAAATTGAAGCGCGATTAGAAGAAAAGATTTTGAAGAAGGTAGAATAGTTTTACTAAATTTTTCTTCGTTTACTCTCTCCCCTTATGACGGATGCTACGTATAGGAGGAGATATAAATGAGTAAAAGCAAACACTACAAAAAAAATAGTGAACATTTCGTACCGAATCATTTAGGTACACAACCAAGAAGTGCTGGTGGAAATAAAGGAAAACAAATGCAAGATAAATCTGGCCAGCATGCCCAAGTTATCCAAACAAAAGGAGAATAACATTGTATGAAGTCCTGTTATATGTAGCAGGACTTTTTTCTGTATTAGTTACTAAGTGGAAAAATACAATAGGCAAGTTTTACATGTGATATTGATTTTTATTAGGTAGAAAATATATCTGTAGTACTTATATTTAAGGAGGAATGAAAGATGACACGTCATAACCAACCAAAACCAGATGATCGAAGCGATAATGTAGAAAAGCTGCAAAGCATGGTTCAAAACACAATAGAAAATATTGAAGAATCTCATGAGACTTTAGCATATGCTAGTAGTGAAGAAAAAGCTAATATTGAAGCGAAAAACCATCGACGTGAAGAGAGTATAGCTGCTATGAGGGAAGAAATAAAAGACGAAGCAGCAGCAAGAGAAAACGGATACCAGTCCTAAAACAAAAGCAATCGGTTATGTACCGATTGCTTTTTCCTTGTCGTTTAGGAAATTATAAAAGTGGAAAGTTGTGGATAACTACTAACTTTGTGTTGCTACGTCTAGCTCCTTTGGAAAAGGCCCTCGAGACATAAGTCAGTCACTTCCGGTGGACAAAGAGCGTCCACCTGCAGCGCCGCACCTTTCTTGTCGGGCCAGAACGAGCCGTCTCCGCTTTTGTTCTTTTGCAACATGTTGGATATAGAGTTATTTAGTGAAGCTATTTTCCAAAATGTGATATGATAGAAAAATAAAACAATGAAGTTAGGGGTATAAAGTAATGTTAGTTTCTACAAAGGAAATAGAAGTAAGATATGCAGAGACAGATCAAATGGGGGTCGTTTATCACGCGAATTATTTAGTTTGGATGGAGTTAGGAAGAACACAAATAATAAAGGATTTAGGATTTTCGTATGCAGCGATGGAGGAGGATGGAATTATTTCCCCAGTTATCGATATTCAAGTTTCTTATAAAAAACCTTTACGCTACGGAGAAATGGCCACTATTAAAACATGGATTGACCAATATGATGGATTTAGAGTCGTTTATGGTTATGAAATATTTACTCCAACAGGAGAAACTGCGCTAACTGGAACCTCCTCACATGTATGCGTAAAAAAAGATACGTTCAGACCTATCATTATTCGAAAAGTGTATCCAGAGTGGCACGCAGCTTATGAGCAAGCAAAAAAATAAGGGGAAATACTAAATGGCTTTTGGAATAAAAAAAGACGAATTAAATGAGTGGAAATCAAAAGTACGTAATGGAGAGATTGCTTTTTTAACTCATTATTGGATTCACCCAAAGTTTGAAGGAATTACTACTGTAACAAAAGTAGGTTGTTCCAATGTAGAAAAATTAGTTGATTGGGGGAAAAAGTACGATTTGCGAAAAGAATGGATACATAATCGCCAACAATATCCTCATTTTGATCTTATTGGAGAAAAACAACTAGAGATATTACAAGCTGAACATCAATGGGAACAATACAATAAGTTTATTAACAAGGAGAGGTGATGTTGTATCTACAACATCACCTCCATCTATTACTCATAATTAAATACAGGTTCATCTAATTTTGAATCGTAAGAAATAACGAGGTCGTGCCCTTCGAAATACCATGCCTCTTTTTCTTCTACATAAAAAGTAATCCCATCTATTTCTACTTTTGCAATAGGACTTTCAGGTTTTTCTTTCTCAATTCCCAGGGAAAAACCTTTTTGAATGTTACTACAGCCACCATAACGAACGTGAAATCGGAGGGAATCACCTGTATGAAGGTCTAATTCTTCTTTATACCAATCAAAAGCTTCTTTTTCTAATTTAATTTGCATTTTAAATAAACTCCCTTCTTGTACCTAAACAAGGACTTATTATTATTATATATAAATAATAAATAGAAAACCAAAAAAAAAACCGGAGGAAGTAGAATGATTTTACGTTACACGATTTGCTTTATCGAAAAAAACGGGCAACTCTTACTCTTATACCGAAACAAAGCACCAAATCAATTTAAATGGAATGGTGTAGGGGGAAAAATAGAAAAGGACGAGACACCTTATGAAAGTATTAAACGGGAAATTGTAGAAGAAACCGGATTAGAGGTAAAAAACGTTTCTTTTCGAGGTATCGTGACATGGAATAACGAAGGTGGTATGTATGTATTTGTTGGAAATGGGGTTCATGGTGATTTAATAGAAGGGCCAGAGGGTAAGCTGGCTTGGAAAAGTATAAACTGGCTAAATGAATCAGAAGAAGCTGTATCAAACATAAAATATTTTATTAATGATATTTTACATGGGGACAAAGTTATAGAACATTCATTTCAATATACTTCTGAAGGTGAAATAATACTGTATGAACAAAAGCCACTAACAACCGATTTTACTCAGTCTGTTTATAAGCAAAAACTTGTAAAAAGTTAGTTTACATAATAATTTTATTATTCGTAAACATACCTAAAAAAAGGTAGCTAATTAGCTACCTTTTTTTATTTTATTGTCCATCATTAATCCATTGGAACATATGGTCCATCATTTCGTTATTTTTAGCTGCCGCGTTAGAAAAACCGTAGTCGCCAGCATCTGATAATGTAACAATATGATACTTTGCCGAGCGTAATTGAGACACATACGTAGGAATAAATTGATCCACTTCGATATTAACACTAGAACTGTCCTTATCGATTGTTTTTGCAATACGTAACTGAACAATTCCACCAATGTCTTTATAATTCCCTACTTGTGCAGATAAGAAATTACCTAATGAGTACACAACAAACATTTTTCCGCCATCTTTTTTCTCTATAAATTGCATTGGCTGTAATACATGAGGGTGATGGCCAATGACAATATCTGCACCAGCATCCGCTAAAAATTGGGCAAGACTTTCTTGCTCCTGATTTGGATATAAAACATATTCAACTCCCCAATGCATACTTACAATGACAATGTCGGAATGTTCCCGTGCATGTGCAATATCTCCTTCTATTCTTTCGCGGTCAATAAGATTAACTAAATAGTCTTTTCCTTGTGGTATAGGAATTCCATTTGTTCCATATGTATAGGAAAGAAATGAAAAGACTAATCCATTTTTAGTTATCGTTCTTAAAGTATCACGATCTTCTTCATCTTTATAACCGCCAGTATATTGCATCCCGATTTTTTCGTAATGCCCTATTGCGTTCATGATAGCACGTTCCCCACGATCTAACGTATGGTTATTAGCAATACTCACTATATCGATACCTGCGTCTAATAAGGCGTCAGCAACTTCAAAAGGGCTATTAAAAGAAGGATAGTTAGAAAGCCCAATTTCCGTTCCTCCGATAATTGTTTCCTGATTCGCGATGGAAATGTCCGTTTCCATCAAATATTGTTTAACAGGGTTTATCATTGGTTTAAAATCATATCCATCTGCTGTTTCGGCAGTATGATAAACAGAATCATGTATAAGTAAGTCTCCTACAGCAGAAAGTGTTACTTCGGTTGTAACAGTTCTATCGAACGATACAACCGATTTAGCACCGTGTGTGTGAACGATTTGAGGTTCGTTCGATGATGGTACTGTACTTGAAGCTGATTGTTGATAAAAAATATAAGATAATAAAGCGCTACCTAATAATAAAAAAATAAGAACAGGTAAAATGAATCTCCAATTGTTCTTCAAGATGTATTTCCCCTTTTTTAGCTAATATGTTACATATATCTCACTATAATACATTTTACCTATAAATGGTGAACCTTTTGAAAAAAAAAGTCGAAAAATTTTAAATAGTAGAAGGTGATAATAATTCGAATATCGAAATAAGAAATGGAACGAAAAAGGAGGATGAAACAATGAAATTTAACAAGCCTAGTGTTGAGCAGTTTTTTCGTGTATATTTTATTCAAAACTTCGCAGTAAGTCCAGACGAATCACAGTTAGTGTTTAGTAGTAATTTTACAGGTCATTACAACTTATGGGCAATGGATTTACCGAGTCAATTCCCGTATCAATTAACATTTCATAACCAAAGCTGTCATAGCCTTCAGTATAGCAAAGATGGATCTTATATTTTGGCAAGCTTCGATGATGACGGAAATGAATTAACCCAATTATATGCGCTACCGAACAATGGAGGCGAGCTAAAAAAAGTTCGTTATGAGGCGGAAAGTAGACATATGAATCCTATTTTTTCTGAGGATGGTAAGACGCTATACTATACAAGCACAAAAAATAACCCAACATACTTAAATGCCTACAAATATGATGTGGATACGGAAGAAGAATCGTTGCTTTTAGAAGGAGAAATTGCTCCTACGTATTTAGCAGACGTTTCAAAAGATGGCCAAAAAAAATTAGTAATTAAACATTTTGCTAATACATATACGTTAGCGTATTTAGTAGATGGGGAATCAGTAAAGCAAATAACACCTCAAACAGAAAAACAACATACCGTTAGTGACATCGTTTTTGCTTCTAATAACACTATCTATTTATCAACTAACTATGATGACGATTTTAGTTATTTAGCTAAGTATGATATGGAAACAGGAATTTTTACACGTCTAACGCATGAAGATCATCTAGATTTTGAGGCAATAAAGTTAGATAAGGATAGAAACTTATTATACTTAACTTCAACAGTAGGTGTAGAAGACGAGCTATACAGTTATGACCTCGAGTCTGAAATGCTAGCAAAAGTGGACATACCAGTAGACATCGTTGATAAAGTAGTCGTAGCAAAGAGTGGGACTGTTTATTTATTAGGACGTACGGCTATTAAACCATTTAATATATTTAGAAAAAAATTAAATGCTAGTGAATGGGAGCGGTTGACAAATTTCAATGTTCCTGGAGTTACAGAAGAGGAGTTATGTGATCCAGAAGTATTAAAGTATCCTTCTTATGATGGATTGGAAATAGAATCATTGTTTTTCCGTGCAAGAGAAGAGGTCTCCAATGGTCATGTTATCCTATGGCCACACGGTGGTCCACAAGCGTCGGAACGTAAATTTTTCCGATCTTATTTCCAATACTTAATACACCGTGGGTACAGTATATTTGCACCAAACTTCAGAGGATCATCTGGCTACGGCCTATCGTTTATGAAAATGGTAGAAGGAGATTGGGGACATGGTCCAAGACTAGATAACATTCAAGGATTAGAGTGGTTAATTGAAAATGGATATGCACAACGAGATAAAATCCTATTAATGGGTGGAAGCTATGGTGGTTACATGGCACTATTATTACACGGGCGACACCCAGAATACTTTAAAGCAGTTATTGATATCTTTGGTGTAAGTAATTTATTTTCATTTATTGAGTCAGTACCAGAACATTGGAAGCCTGCAATGAAGCAATGGGTCGGTGATCCAGTAGAGGATAAAGAGCGCTTAACCGTTGATTCTCCAATTACGTATTTAGATACAATGACACAACCGATGCTTATTATTCAAGGAGCAAACGATCCACGGGTAGTAAAGGCAGAGTCAGATCAAATTGTGGAAGCATTAAAAGAAAAAGGTAGAGATGTTCAATATTTAGTATTAGAAGATGAAGGGCATGGTTTCACAAAAAAGGAAAATGAAATAACAGTGTATAAAACAATACTAGAGTTTTTAGATAATTATATTAAATAAAGACACGAAAAAAGGCTTCCCGTAAAGGAAGCCTTTCTAGCATAATAATTTGCGCTACAAGCTTATTTACTTTAGGTTAAAGCCATTTTATTTTAGGTTCTGTCTTATTCGCTATTCTTTTAATGTTTGCCCTATGCTTAAAAATGACGAATGCTGAAAGAATGGACACAACTATAATTAAGGCACCATCTCCTTGAAACAAG
Source organism: Sutcliffiella cohnii (assembly GCF_002250055.1). Taxonomy (NCBI): domain Bacteria; kingdom Bacillati; phylum Bacillota; class Bacilli; order Caryophanales; family Bacillaceae; genus Sutcliffiella; species Sutcliffiella cohnii. The sequence continues at coordinate 2,426,622 of NZ_CP018866.1, read as the reverse complement.
CTGTATAGGGTTGCAACAACTGCTGTAATCATAGAAGATAATGAAACGTATTTCGTTAAATAAAGACATAAGAAAAAGCAAGCAAGCATAATGACGAATAATAATGGTGAGTAAAAGAGTAATACACCACCTGAAGTTGCTACTGCTTTCCCACCCTTAAATTTTGCGAAAATAGGATATACATGTCCAACAACAGCGAACGAACCTACTAGTAAAGGATGTACGTCAGCAGCAAAAATGATAGGGAGTGCAGTTGCTAACGTACCTTTTAAAATATCTGCAATGGTAACAATTAATCCTGCTTTCACTCCGAGTGTTCTAAAAGTATTAGTTCCACCTAAATTTCCGCTTCCGTGTTCTCGAATATCGATGCCATAACCAACTTTACCGACAATTAAGGCGGATGGAATGGAACCAAGTAAATAAGCAAGTATTATAACAATAATAATTTCAATCATTCCAAAACTCCTTTATGTATAGCTTAATTTTAATATATGTCAAATTTGAAAAAAAGCAAAGAAGTTTTTGCAATCTAAACTACCGATTTTATACAATTTCGAGAAAGCTATACTAATTTTGTGGAACCTCCTTTAAAATGTAATAGGGGAGGAATCTAACATGATGCATGATGTAAAAACAAAAGAAAAAAACAAAAGTTTAAAAACAATAGGTATAGTAGGAATCTTATTTGCTTGTACTGTTATTATTACAATTATTTCTCTTTTTCCTTTTCCATCTAATGAAAAGCTGCAATATACCGACTTAACAAATCCAATTATTTATAAAGGGAAAATATATGAAAAAGAAGCATTAATTCAAGAAGACGTAATCTACTTTCCTATCTCTTTTTTTATGGAACACATTGATAGAACGTCTGTTTATGATGAGCAAAGTAAATCAGTAATTATTACAACGAAAGACAAAGTTTTTCAGTTTCCAATAAACTCTTTAAACTATTTTTTAAACGAAGAACCATTTTCATTTCAAGTCCCTACAATTATTAGTGAAGATAATGAAATATATGTGACTGTCGAACCTCTATTAGATCTTTATGACAAAGAAATTAATAGAAATACATCTACAGGAATTATTATGGTGAGAGATACGAGTGATATACTTGTTTTAGGTAAAACATTACCGAGTAAAGAGCACTTAAAATATTTAAGAAATGAACCTTCCTTACAATCACCATATACAAGTGAATTACAACAAGGAGAAGAAGTAATTATAGAAAGTGAAAAAGATGGTTATTATTTCGTTCGGCAATCAAATGGAATTGCTGGTTATGTTAAAAAAGAAGTTATTGAAATAACGTATCAACAATATGTAGCAGAGCAAAAAGAGGAAAAAATTGATACGAATCGAGTTCAATTACCATGGCCTATTCAATTAACTTGGGAGGCTGTTTATAGTTATAACCCAGACACATCAAAACTTCCTAACATGCCTGGGGTCAATATAGTTTCTCCAACTTGGTTTCATATTCAAAATGAAGAAGGCGATATTTCTAATTTAGGTTCTTTAGAATATGTGAATTGGGCAAAGGAAGAAGGATATCAAATATGGGCTTTGTTTGCTAATGATTTTCAAGATTTAGATATGACTCATGAAGTATTCAGTAGTTTCGAAAAGAGACAAAAAATGATTCGCCAATTACTGCAGTATAGTGATATGTATGACTTGGATGGAATTAATTTGGACATAGAAAACGTTCGCTTAGAGGACGGACCATTCATTACGCAATTTGTTCGTGAAGCAGTTCCTTATTTTCATAGAGCAGGGCTAGTTGTGTCTATGGACATAACGTTTATTTCTACTAGTCCTACTTGGTCCCTATTTTATGAACGGGAGGAGCTTGCAGAACTAGTCGATTATTTAATTGTAATGGCTTACGATGAACATTGGGGTACTTCCCCAGTTGCAGGAAGCGTAGCAAGCTTACCGTGGGTGGAAAGCAATTTAAAAACTTTATTAAAGGTCGTACCACATGATCGCCTTATTTTAGGTATTCCACTGTATACGAGACTTTGGAAAGAGGAAGTAACGGAAAATGGGAACATTCAAGTTACATCACGTGCTCTTAGTATGGATGCTGCAAACGAGTGGATAGAGGAAAATGAATTAACTCCTAATTATGAAGAGAAAACAAAACAAAATTATGTAGAATTTGTAAATGAAGAAGAAAATGCAACGTATAAAATGTGGCTAGAAGATGAAACGTCGTTAGCGAAAAGAGTTCAGCTTGTTCATCAATACCAATTAGCAGGAATGGCTACTTGGAGTAGGGTATTTGCAAACGATTCTGCATGGGAAGTAATGTCTAAAAATAGTCAGCACATTGAAGTTGTTTCAGATTCAAATGGAGATTAGACTTTTATCTTGAATATATTTATGAGACAATAACAAGTATATATAAGTAAGATGGTTTAAAAGGAGCGATTTTCATGAGCATTGAAATCCCTAGTAGAGAAGAAATTGGACAACTATTAAAAAAGAGTAAAAGAATAGCGGTAGTTGGCTTATCTAACAATCCAGAGAGAACTTCTTACATGGTATCAAAAGCGATGCAGGACGCAGGTTACGAAATAATCCCTGTTAATCCTACTGTTGACGAAGTACTCGGAGTGAAGGCAGTTTCCTCACTTGCTGAAATCGAAGGACATGTGGATATCGTTAACGTGTTCAGACGATCAGAGCATTTAATGGATGTCGCGAAAGAATTTGTTAACATTGATGCAGACATTTTTTGGGCACAATTAGGTTTAGTAAATGAAGAAGCGTACCACTTCTTAAAAGAAGCAGGTTATACAGTCATTATGGACCGTTGTATAAAAGTAGAGCATGCTTTAACCAAATAAAAGTCTCTCACGTCCTTGTTTACAAAACAAGGGCTTTTCTATCTCTTTTATTAGAAGAAAACAAGCGAATGTTTTGCTAGTCAGTACGTATGTCTGTAGGGAAGAAGAACAGACTAATTTTAATCCTTCGTCTATTTTCTTGCTAGACAAGCAATAAATGTGTGTTAATATAAATACGAATATTTGTATAAATGAAATATCTACCGATACATATAGGTAGATGGTTGTTAGATTGAAAGGGGTATGTTTTTTGTGGCAAACAATAACAAGTTTGAATATAACGACGATGCCATACAGGTACTAGAAGGTTTAGAAGCTGTTAGGAAACGTCCAGGAATGTACATCGGTAGTACCGATAGCCGAGGGTTACATCATTTAGTCTATGAAATTGTAGATAACTCCGTAGATGAGGCTTTAGCAGGTCACGGTAATCAAATTACTGTTACAATACATAAAGATAATAGCATTAGTGTTGCGGATAAAGGTAGAGGTATGCCTACTGGAATGCATAAAATGGGAAAACCGACCCCGGAAGTTATTCTAACGGTTTTACACGCTGGGGGTAAATTTGGTCAAGGCGGATATAAAACGAGCGGAGGTCTACATGGTGTAGGTGCTTCCGTTGTTAATGCGCTTTCAGAATGGTTAAAGGTTACCATTAAGCGTGACGGGTATATATACGAACAAACATTCGAAGGTGGCGGAAAGCCAACATCGACACTTGAAAAGATAGGAACTACGAAACAAACAGGGACTACTATTCACTTCAAGCCAGACACAACTATCTTTAGCACGACTACTTATAATTACGAAACATTAAGCGAGCGTTTAAGAGAATCAGCTTTTTTACTAAAAGGCTTAAAGATTGAACTTATTGACAAACGTCATGATCAACAAGAAGTTTTTCATTATGAAAATGGAATTGAGGCATTTGTTGAATATTTAAATGAGGAAAAAGATAGTTTACATCCGGTCGTTTATTTTGAAGGTCAACAAAATGGGATTGAAGCGGAATTTGCTTTTCAGTTTAATGATGGCTATTCCGAAACGATTTTATCTTTTGTTAACAATGTTCGTACTAAAGATGGTGGTACGCATGAAGTTGGAGCCAAAACGGCAATGACACGTATTATAAACGAATATGCCAGAAAAGTAGGCTTGCTAAAAGAAAAAGATAAAAATCTAGATGGCACGGACATTCGCGAAGGATTAAGTGCAATCGTTTCTGTCCGTATACCGGAAGAAATACTTCAGTTTGAAGGGCAAACGAAAGGTAAACTAGGGACAAGTGAAGCTAGATCAGCCGTAGATGCCATTGTATCTGAACATTTAGCTTACTTTTTAGAAGAAAACCCTGAGACAAGTACGATGCTTGTTAAAAAATCAGTAAAAGCATACCAAGCGAGAGAAGCTGCTAGAAAAGCTCGTGAAGACGCTAGAAGCGGGAAAAAGCGTAAACGTTCCGAAACATTGTTAAGTGGAAAACTAACACCAGCTCAGTCTCGTAATCCGCAAAAAAATGAACTTTATTTAGTAGAGGGAGATTCTGCCGGAGGATCTGCAAAACAAGGGCGTGACCGAAAATTCCAAGCAGTTTTACCACTAAGAGGTAAAGTTATAAATACAGAAAAAGCTAAATTAGCAGATATTTTCAAAAACGAGGAAATAAATACGATTATTCATGCAATTGGTGGTGGAGTCGGAGCTGATTTTACAATCGATGATATTAATTACGATAAAATTGTTATTATGACGGATGCTGATACAGACGGAGCTCACATTCAAGTTCTTCTGTTAACATTCTTTTATCGCTATATGAAACCGTTAATAGAGGCAGGAAAAGTATTTATTGCGCTTCCACCACTATATAAAGTTAGTAAGGGCACTGGAAAAAAATCGGTCATTGAATATGCTTGGTCAGAAAAAGAATTGCAAGCAACAATCGATAAGGTTGGCCGTGGCTACACGTTACAACGTTATAAAGGATTAGGTGAGATGAACGCAGATCAATTATGGGATACGACGATGAATCCTGAAACTAGAACGTTAGTTCGCGTTCGTATCGATGATGCTGCAAGAGCAGAACGCCGTGTTACAACACTAATGGGTGATAAAGTAGAACCGCGTAGAAAATGGATAGAAATGAACGTAGCATTTGGATTAGAAGATGACCCTAATATTTTGGAAAATGATAATGTGTTGGTCGCAGCAGAGGAGGTATAACGAATGACAGAGATAGAGAAGTTTCATGATTTACCGTTAGAAGAAGTGTTAGGTGATCGCTTCGGCCGATATAGTAAATACATCATTCAAGAACGTGCACTTCCAGATGCACGTGATGGTTTAAAACCAGTACAACGCCGTATTTTATATGCAATGTATGCGGAAGGTAATATTGCAGACAAGCCGTTTCGTAAATCTGCTAAAACAGTCGGTAACGTAATAGGTAACTATCATCCGCACGGGGATTCATCCGTTTATGAAGCGATGGTTCGTATGAGTCAAGATTGGAAAGTCCGTAATGTATTAGTAGAAATGCACGGTAATAACGGTAGTGTGGATGGAGACCCACCTGCAGCGATGCGTTATACCGAGGCGAGACTTTCTGCCATATCTTCAGAATTACTACGTGATATCGATAAAAACACGGTAGAATTTATTCCGAACTTTGATGATACGAGCGAAGAGCCAGTTGTATTACCAGCAATGTTTCCTAACCTTTTAGTCAATGGATCAACAGGAATTTCTGCAGGTTATGCAACAGACATTCCTCCTCATCATCTAGGAGAAGTGATTGATGCCACGATAATGCGAATAGACAAGCCTAGCTGTACAGTCGACGAGCTTATGCAAGTAATAAAAGGTCCAGATTTCCCTACTGGCGGAATTATTCAAGGGGTAGACGGAATAAAGAAAGCTTATGAAACTGGTAAAGGGAAAATAATCGTTCGCGGTAAGGCGGACATTGAATCGGTTCGCGGTGGAAAGCAACAAATCGTAATTACCGAAATTCCTTACGAAGTGAATAAAGCAAATCTAGTGAAAAAGATGGACGAGCTTCGATTAGATAGAAAAGTAGAAGGGATTTCAGAAGTACGGGACGAAACAGATCGTACAGGACTTCGAATCGTTATTGAACTAAAAAAAGAGGCCGATGCGAACGGGATACTTCACTTCTTATACAAAAATACAGATCTTCAAATTCCTTATAATTTCAATATGGTAGGTATTTTAAATAGACGTCCTACACTAATGGGATTACATCATATGTTGGATGCGTATATTAACCATCAAAAAGAAGTGGTTACGAATCGCTCCAAATATGAGTTGGAAAAAGCAAAAGAACGCCAGCATGTTGTAGAAGGATTAATGAAGGCTCTATCTATTTTAGATGAAGTGATCGCAACAATCCGTGCTTCAAAAGATAAAAGAGATGCAAAAGATAATTTAATAAAGGAATTCGATTTTACGGAAGCTCAATCGGAAGCAATCGTATCGTTACAACTTTATCGTTTAACAAACACGGATATAACGGCATTACAAGCAGAAGCAGAAGAGCTTCATAAAAAAATTACGGAACTAGAGGCTATTTTAGGTAGTGAGAAAAAGCTTCTTTCTGTTATTAAACAAGAGTTAAAACGCGTGAAAAAGACGTATGCCGATGAACGTCGTACGATTATTGAAGCGGAAATAGAAGAAATTAAAATTAACTTAGAAGTGATGATTCCTTCTGAAGACGTAATTGTTACGGTTACGAAAGATGGTTACGTAAAAAGGACGAGTTTACGATCATACAGTGCATCAAACGGGAAAGATTTCGGTATGAAAGAAACAGACCGAATTCTCCACAAATTAGAAGTAAATACAACGGAAACAGTCCTACTATTTACAAACAAAGGGAATTATTTATTTATTCCTGTTCACGAACTCCCAGATATTCGCTGGAAAGATATGGGGCAGCACGTAGCGAATATTATACCAATTGATCGCGATGAAGAAATAATTAAAGCTATCCCAGTGAGTAATTTTGAGGAAAATAAATATTTATTGTTTATGACGAAGAACGGTATGGTCAAGCGTACGGAGCTCTCTCATTATAAGGCACAACGATATTCGAAATCGTTAGTTGCTATTAATTTAAAGGGAGACGATTCGGTCGTAGCTGTATATTTAACAGACGGGCATTTTGATATTTTCTTAGCAACACGTACTGGTTATGGTTTATGGTTTGGTGAAGAAGAGGTAAATATTGTTGGTGCAAGAGCTGCAGGTGTGAAAGGTATTAATCTTAAAGATAACGATTATGTCGTTAGTGGACTAGCTTTCGAGCCGAATAAACATCAGCAATTAATGATTACAACCCACCGTGGTTCGGTGAAAAAGGTGAAAATTACAGAGTTTGAAAGAGCGTCACGAGCAAAACGAGGCTTAGTAATGCTACGGGAAGTAAGAACAAATCCACATGAAATAGCCTCTGTTGTTGCCGTTTCGGACGAAGTAATTGTACACATAGAAACAAGTAAAGGCATTGTAGAAGAAATCGATCCAATTAATTATAGAAATAACGATCGGTACAGTAACGGATCTTTTGTTCTGGACCAACAAGAAGCAGGAGAAGTAGTGACTGCTTGGACGGTACGAAAAGAAGAAGAGAGTAAGTAGTCCTAGTCTAGTGGCAGAAAAAAACAAATAAACTGTTTTAACAAGCGAATTAGTATTCTAATTCGCTTGTTTTTTGTTAGGAGAAGTTTAAAAAGTTTCTGTATAAAATACACCCTATAATAAATACTTAAATTAACATGATGCAATGGAAATCTGTAGAGAAAAATAATAAAGTTGGTGGAAAATTGAGTACTAAATACAACTACCTAATAATACTAAGTGTTCTCAGTTTGACTTTTTTTATCTTTTTAGCTAATACATATGATTCAAATATTGTAGAAAAAATGGATATACAAACAATAAAATATATTCAAGGTTTAGAGCATCCAAACATCACCTCCGTAATGAAGTTTTTTAGTTATATCGGCGATACAATCCGAGTAATAATTATTTCCATCATTATATTATTTGTTCTATACAAGGTCTTTCACCAACGAGTGGAATTAATTCTCTATATTATTGTGTTAATTGGTTCCACAACGATTAATGTGTTGTTAAAGAATTTTTTCCATAGAGAACGCCCAAATTTTTATAGAATGCTTATAGAAGAGGGGTACAGTTTTCCTAGTGGGCATTCAATGGCAGCATTATCTTTGTATGGAATAATTAGTTTTTTGTTGTGGAGACATATACCTAAACACAGTGGACGAATCTTGTTAGTTTGTATAAGCGCATTTTTTATTCTCATTATTGGGGTAAGTAGAATATATTTAGGTGTTCATTTTCCGAGTGATATTATGGGTGCTTATTTAGTAAGTGGGTCTTGGCTTACGTTCACAATATGGGGATTTATAAATGTAAAGGAAAGGATTATAACTAAATATAAAGCAAATTAACAGCGCTTTATTAAAAATTAGTCGAGACAATGAGTTATAAACTCAAAAAAGCAAATCAAAAAAATAAGTGTGGATCCAAGAGAAGGGTTAGCACTTTTTATGTAGAATTTATTAATCGAACGAAGAAGTGTGAAGTTACTCCGTTACCTCATGCTTCTTTTTTTGGGTTACTAAATAAATTTTTACATTATAGGGGCTGGGGCAGACTTAACCAATATGTACAACCCGTGTCACTATTAGGAGGGAAATAAGTAGTATTATGGTATTTATGAGCAATATAAAACGAATGTCAAAAGTACTGTCGATGGCATTTGTCATTTTTATTCAAATTTATTGATATAAAGTAACTAAAAAAACGGAAGCAGATTGGGAAACACTGTGGGTGAAAATAGGGAGTAGATTTCGAAAAACATTATTTGAATTAGAAGGGTTACTTATTAAAGTTGGACAATTGCTAAGTATTAGAGCAGACTTACTTCCGAATGGATTTATACGTCAAATTCAAGGACTTACAGATCAAGTTCCTCCCTCTAAATGGGAAGAAATTAATAGTATTGTTGAAGCGGAATGGGGAGCTCCGTTAGACAAGTTTTTACTTCACATCGAAAAAAAAGCGATAGCATCTGCTTCCATAGGGGAAGTTTATAAAGGTGTTTTAAAAAATGGTGAATCAGTTGCTATTAAAGTACAACGTCCTAATATTCAATCCATCACACAAACAGACTTCCGTACGTTAAGTATTATAATTTGGTTTGCTCATCATTTTGTTCCAATGCCAAAAGGATTTATAAACTTAAAGGTTTTATTTAAAGAGCTTAAGGAAGTTATTGTACAGGAACTCGATTTTTCGCAGGAAAAAAATAACCTACATCAATTTCAAGAACATTATAAATCTGTTGATGTGGTGAAAATTCCTACCGTGTATTCTGAACTATGTACACCAAAGGTCTTGGTTATGGAATGGGTCGATGGAATAAAGTTGACAGATGAAGCAGGGATTAGTCAATTAGAAATTACTAAATTACAATTGGCTGAACGTTTGATGGAAGTTTTTCTTCCCCAGTGGCTAGAACTAGGTATGTTCCATGCAGATCCCCATTCAGGAAACGTTCTTGTATCAAAAGAAGGACAAATCATATTATTAGATTTCGGTATGATAGGGAACATTTCCAAAAAGGATGCCACCAATTTTCAAACATTAATTGAAAGTTTATTATCAAAAAATTACCCTAAAGCTGTAGAGTGCTTAACGAACTTAGGATTTTTACTACCTGAAGCGGATCCAAGGACGATGGAGAAGTTGATGGCTGAATTACTGTCCTATCAATCTACTACACAATTAAAAGAAATCAATCTTATAGCCTTAAAATTGGAGTTGAATGACATCATTCAAGCACTTCCAATTCAAGTGCCAACGAAATTTGTTTTCTTAGGTCGATCTTTCATTACGATGGAAGGAATGCTTCGTAGCCTGGCATCAGATGATGAACTCATGAACGTCTTAAAACATGTATTTATGAGTTGGTTAAGTAAACAAGGTAATAACAGTTGGTCGTTTCTTTCGTTTTGGTTACAATCACAGCCTTTATTCAATACTATCCATTCTTTTACAGAGTTTTTAAAACTACCGCAATGAATAGAGGTTATAAAAGAAACCGAGCAACGTCGACATTTTCAATTTACTCTCTATGAAAATAACAAAAAGAAGCTATTTCAAATTGCATTCTTAGGGATTATAGGAATTGGGATAGGTATCCATACATCCCATCAACTTTTCTTACAGCTTTCAGTCGGAGTATCTATCGTCTCCGGTGTCGGCTACTTTTGGACCAGTTTTAAGTTAAAAAGATGGATGAAATTCATGCATGAAAAACGAAGAGGATAAATTAGATTTTTTTCTATAAGCATTAGTGGGTGACTATACCAGGCAGCGATGATTCTAGAAGGATTATCGCTTTTATTTGTTGAAGGTAATAAACTTACGTATTAAGTTTAGTTACATTAAGATAAGAATATATGTGGAGGTGCTATATTTGAGACTGTTGATAATAGGATTATTACTATTGACAATAACTGGTTGTGGTAATGTGAAAGAGGAAGAGATGATAGAACATTTAGTTTCTTCGCATTCTGATTTTTATATGCTATATGCCATTCCAGGAAAGGATAAAGAGAATTCTGACTCGCGGGAAATACAAGATTATTATAGTGTGAACTTTAATCAATTTTTAAGTAAAGAAAGTTTAGATACCCTTTTATATGGGACATATATTTGGTTAATACCAGGTGAATATCCTGGTATTGAATCTTTTGAATATGTAGAGAAACTTGAATTTAACGAGTTTCCCTCGTTTGTAATTTTTGATTCAGAGACGTTGGTCTTTAAGTCATCCAACATTGAAGAGGTTGATGAATTCCTGTCAGCAAGGGAGGAAACGCCAGGAATAAAACTAAGAAAAGAGCAAGAAATTGATTACCACACTGGGGAGTAGAGTAATCCAAAAAAACAGGAAAACCAAATTAAAGGCAGTTGAACTGATGGAATGCATTTCATAAAAAATAGAAATGCATCTTTTTATTTTGATTAAGTTACTATATTTGTTCAGAATTTATAGAACAATATATTCAGTATTTATTGAATATAAAATTCAGTTTATGTATAATATAACCAAATTAACATTAAAGAGGTGATCGGATGGAAGTTTTTCACGTAACAAGTAGGAAAAGAGAAACGTATGACGTTCAGGTGGCTTATTCACCGCTATGGGAATGTGCCCTTGGAATTGCAGCAGTAACGAACTCCCGATTAATTGATACTTTGGAAAGACCAAAATCATATTGGGAAGAACTTAGAGGTTCATTGTCCACGACTCTTATAGATCATTTAGATTATGTCGAGGAGCACAATACTTGGAAGGCACTTTTACAACTGCTACATCAATGTAAAAGTAATAACTTGAAAGAATTCTGTTCTAGTATTGAATCGTTACAAAGTTTGAAATTTAAATTTACATGTCTGCCTTATATTGGAGAGAAGTATCAACAATTGAGGGAAGCGGCAGCTGCTGGAGAAGAGAGTGCAGTCATGGAACTGAAAGAGAAAACGAGTGAAAATCCCTTTTTCCCTCAATACATACAATTCATTAGTAACAGCAACACAGATGAACTTAAAGCTCACCTAATAGAAGTTATGACATTATGGTATGAAGCAGTAGTAAGTCCAGAGTTAGAAAAGATAAATCAAATTTTAAAGATAGATTATGAGTCTAAAAACGAAATGAGAGAAAAGCTGTCCCCGGAAGAACTTGTTCAGTGGGCAACTGGTGGAGTTAATTATCTCCCCGAGCCAAGTGTTCATAATGTATTACTCATTCCACAGTATATCTATCGTCCTTGGAATATTGAAGCAGATATAGAAGACACAAAAGTATTTTACTATCCGGTCGCAAATGAAAGCCTTTCACCAAATGACAAATATATGCCAAGTAACTTCCTAGTTCAAAAGCATAAGGCGTTAGGAGATGAAACAAGGCTTCGAATAGTCAAGCTTTTATCGGAATATGACCGATCGCTCCAAGAACTAACAAAAATATTAAATATGGGGAAAACGACGATTCATCACCATCTAAAAATATTACGTGCCGCTAAATTAGTTGAAATGAATGGTGCGAAATATTCCTTGAAAGCGAATGTAGTAAAATTGCTTTTCAAGGAACTAGATCAGTACTTAAAACGGTAAGGATAGGTGACCTTATGAACTCTTCTTTATTAAAGAATCGCTCGTTTGTTAGTACATGGGTAGGAAATGGAATATCAGAGCTTGGTGGCGCGTTCGGAACCTTCTGTAATTCTATATTAATCTATCAACTTACAGGTTCTACTCTAGCACTTGGGAGTATGTGGCTTCTATATTTTTTACCATCTCTAATTCTTCAACTTTTTATAGGCCCCTATATTGACCGTTGGAGCAGAAAATGGATTATGGTACTCTCGCAATGGACAAGGGGAGTCGTATTTCTTATTCCACTAATGGCATTAAAAATAGGTAACCTAGAAGTTTGGCACATTTATGCTGTACAGTGTATCGTTGGATTAATCACACCTCTTTATGTACCTGCAAACCATGCGATTATCCCCACTATAGTAGAAGATAAACATCTACAGTCAGCAAATGCATACATTGACGGAACTGCCCGCTTAATGACTTTTTTATCTCCAATCATTGCTGGAATAGTAATTGAGTATACGAGTGTTACAGTTACTCTTACACTTGTGAGTTCTTTTATGATTATTAGTGGATTTACTTTACTTTTTATTCGAGAACAGAGAAATAGACCAGATGTAAGAAAAACATGGTTAGCCGATTTTTCGGAAGGAATTTCTTTTTTCTTCACTCAGAGAGTCATAGTGTGGTTAGGTATTTTTTTAGCATTTGTCCAATTCGGAGTAGGAGTAACGATGGTAACAACTCTTCCATACATTACAGAAGAATTAGGAGGGACTTTTGCTGAATATGGGTATTTTATGGCGGGCTTTCCTATCGGATACATTATCGGTGCTTTACTGGTGTCAAAATTAAAATATAAGAGTCGTAGATTTCTCATGTTGGGATCTCTTTTTATAGGAGGCTTAACATTTATAGCGCTTTGTTTTACCTATAGTATTCCATTAGCAATAACAACCGAGGTAATTGGTGGAATAGTAATGGCTATTTTTAGTGTACATAATACAACGATTTGCCAACAAACGGTCCCTAATCAACTAATGGGGAAAGTGTTCTCAGTGCGTTTACTAATCATAAGAGGTGCAATGCCATTGGGAGTACTTGCTGGTGGTGTATTAAGTGAAATGTTAGGGGTAAGACCGTTATACCTTTTTATTGGTTTCATCATTAGTTTAGTTTCACTACTAGGAATGTGTTTACCATATTTTAAGTTTATTGATGAAAGAAACAGTCAAGAAAGAGTTGCTTCGTAATATTAAGAGGAAATTCATTACCTTAAATAGAATATTTTTAGGGAGTAAAATTATTATGAATTAGGTGTATTATGAACAAAATTATTCCGAAAAGGATACACATTATTGGCTCTGTTGGAAGTGGTAAAACAACTTTAGCAAAAGAATTATCTTTAAAGTTAGATATACCATATTATGAATTAGATAATGTAGTTTGGATTAGGAAAGAGTCTGGCGATATTAGAAGAACTGAACAAGAAAGAGAAGAGTATTTAAATAGAATAATACAATCAGAAAGTTGGATAATAGAAGGGGTTCACAATGAGGATTGGGTAAGCAACTGTTTTCAAAGTGCAGATTTGATTATTTTTTTAGATACAAAATACTCATTAAGAACCTATCGGATAATAAAGAGGTTTCTCAAACAAAAACTTCGATTAGAGAAATCAAACTACAAACCAACCTTAAAAATATTTTTCAAAATGTTTAAGTGGAACCGATATTTTGAAGACGTGGGGAAAGTTAATTTTTTCAAAAAATATAGCATGCATAAAAACAAGACAGAAATTATTAAGGACACAAATAGTATTAAGCAATTATTCACTTAGTGGGAATGCTTCTGTAAAGGGGAAATTTGCTATTAGTGATATTAACAGAGTAGTTTAGCTTAAATAGTCAAGTTAAATTAATAGTAGGTGGTAGAATGTCATTGGAGAGAAATAAAATGATTACCGAATTGAAGAAGATAGTTATCCCTGAACTTAGAATAAGAGGATTTAAAGGTTCTTTCCCCCATTTTCGTAGAATTAGCAAGGACAAAATAGACTTGATGACTTTCCAGTTTGACAGGTATGGAGGAGGTTTTGTAATTGAAGTGGGGGTATGTCCATCTGAAGGAATTACTCATTCATGGGGGGAGAAAGTGCTACCCAATAAAGTAACAGCACATGACTTACATAATAAGTTCAGGTTGAAAGAAACGAAGGGTCAATGGTTTAGATACGATGTTGAATATGAATCTAAAAACATTTATGAAGAGGTTGCAAATGAAGTGTTGGAACATCTATACGAGGCTGAAGATTATTGGAATATGTCTATCTTATAATCTGAGAAAGGAATACGTTAACACTTGTTAGGACTATTATTACCAATAATTGTGTGGACGACCATCCTATTGCTTGTGTCAACAAAAATATTATAAATTACAACCAAATGACAAATTTTCAAAAAAGCAAGCGTTAAAAACGATATAACCACGTAAGTATGACATGTTTCAATCTCCAAGAGCTTAACGCTAAACATATAGTAAAGTGCCGATATTAAAGAGAAATTGGCGCTATTTTTTATGTAATTGGAAACTATAAAACCATTATATTAGTAGGTAATTGTTCGGTATAATGTTCGCATAATTTTATAATGGTGATTCAATTGAAACGGATAATACTAGCATCATAAAACCAATATTGGAATATTGAAAGAGATAGTTATGGGAAAATTTATATTAGCTCTTATCCAGAAAGGTATCAAAATGATATAAAAGATGCTGTTATAAAAACTAACTAAAAAAGTAGCTGGAGTTTTTATCACTTTTTGAAATATCTTCCTAAAAAAAGATTGACTTTGTGGTGCACAACACAGTTTATTATATATCCGAGGGAGGATAGGAATGTATAAAGTAAGTGAGTTTTCCGAATTAACAGGGTTAAGTAAAGAAACGTTACGATATTATGCAGAGGTGAAATTATTGGAACCAGCTTATATTGACCCTAGTAATAAATATCGTTATTACGATGATGGAAGTTATTTTCTTGCCATATTATTAAGTAAATTAAGGGGATTTGGTTTTACCGTACAAGAAATGATTACTGTAATGGAAGATGAATCCTTCTCTCATTTGGAAGAGTTGCTAATAGAAAAGAAAGAAAAGATAAAGATGCAAATTGAAGAACTTCATCAGAGTGTTGAAGAAATCAATGACTTTCTTGCATCTGGGAAGGAGGAAAGCGAATCATGCAATGGAAAGAAGAAATAGTGATTTCAACGAATATAGAAAAAGTGTGGGATCTTTTCGCCGATAAAAATATAAAAAGAATTATGCCCAAAGTAGAAGAGCATCAATTAGTGGAGAAGAAGGAGGGGGAAGTAGGAGCAAAGCACCAGCAAAAATATCGCGAAGGAAAACGTGTCGAAACGTACATAGTCGAAACATTAGCGTATGAAAATAGTGAGAATAGGAAAATGAAAAAAATCTCATTTGTTTTAGGAAAAGCATTTGAAATTACTCTCACATTTACACTAGTTAAGCTAGACGATACCCACACGAAGTTTATATATGAGGGCCAAAATAAAGGAGTTAATTTTGTTGGTAGAGCGATGTTAAAGCTTAGCGGACAGAAAAATAACCCTTCCGTCGTACAAGAATTTATGCAGAGGGTCGAACAAGAAGCAAGGAAATCCATATAATAGCAGACTGCTAGTGCTATAACAAGAAGACTTTGCAACAAAGACTACTTAGGCAGAATCCAATTATATTGAGAAGATGCACATCGTTCATCAAAAATGTAGAAAAGGCACAATATTAGTGCCTTTTCCAGATCCAGAAAGTATTCTATTTTGCGTATTCATCCGGCTGATGAATACCAAAGATATTTCCTTCTGTATCCTTATAGTAACCTTGCCACGCCATGCCAGGTAGCGCGTATTTCGGTAACGCTACAATGCCACCTTTATCAAGAATTTTTGCTTCAATTGCGTCGTAATCGTCTACTCCTATGGTACATGCATAACCGTTAAGAGGTTGGTTTTGTTCTGGGGGAGGACTCTGACGTTGCATTAACGCACCGTTAATTCCTGGCCATTCTTCACTGCCAGTTACTGCCCCGAAATACGGCATTCCAGCATATTCGCTCCAATCTTCAAATGTCCATCCAAATACTTCCCCATAAAACGTTTTCGCCCGGTCCATATTATCAACGTGAATTTCAAAATGCACTATTCTACTCATGATTCCCTCCTATTTTTTAAGTATTTTGATAATTATTCCTCATTTGTATTTTCTACAAATCTATTGTTACTCCTGCTTCATTAATGATGAAATAAAGAAATAAATATATATATAATTCCATTAATATATGTTCAAGCTTTTTTGTAAACTCCATATTTGGATGATAATCCTACTGGAAAAATGTCTAGAACATTCTCTTATTGAATCTTACGTAATAGTAATCTATCAGTTTCAAAAGTAGGCAAATTCCGAAAAAAATCTTCCATGATAGTACCTTCACATGCAATTTTCCATTATTTTAACATTAAATTTCTGAATATTAGGAGTAATAGTTTATAATATAAACGGTAGGAAGTAAGATTGGATATTAATTACGAACCACTTACGAAGAGATTACTAGCTATTTATAAATGAATGAATCAGGTATAAAAAAAGGAGTTGTTACAATTGGAACTAAATGATGTAATACATGGGCACAAATCAATACGACAATACGAGGATAAAGAAGTAAGCCAAGAACTACTTAACCAAATATTAGATTCGGGCATTCGCGCCTCATCGAGTGGTAATATGCAAACGTACTCAATTATTGTGACAACAGATAAAGAGCTTAAGGAAAAACTGTACAGCGCACATATGGAGCAATCGATGGTAGTTGACGCCCCAGTACTCATAACTTTTTGTGCTGATTTTAACCGGATGAGAAAATGGTTGAAACTGAATGATGCACCTGTTCAGTTTGATAACTTTATGAGCTTTATGATTGGGGCTATCGATGCAACTCTTGCTTCTCAAAATGTTGCATTAGCTGCAGAAAATGCGGGACTAGGCATTTGCTATATGGGCTCTACCTTAGCAAACTGCGATCAAATTGGGAAACTATTAAACTTACCAGCAAATGTTGTGCCAGTAGTAGGTTTTTCGTTAGGTTATCCTGCTGAAAATCCAGCGCCTCGTGATCGTCTGCCGAGACATGGACTAGTTCACTATGACCAGTATCATGATTATTCGGATGAGGATATTGTAGAAATCTATAAAGAGAGAGATGAAAAGGGTTGGCAGCGTTACATGGACGTTCCTAAGCTGAAGGAAATGACAGAACGCCTAGGTTTAAAAAATCTTGCCCAAATTTATACGATTGCAAAATATACGAAAGAGTCTCATCAGGAGTTCTCCCAGACAGTTTTAAACTACTTAGAGAAGCAAAACTTTATGGAAAATGAATGAGGAAAAGAAAAATTTTCAGGCAGGTAAGTGAGAGTGAATTACGTCCTGTTTCAAACGTTATAAAAAAGTACAACATGGACTTTGTTACATTTTATTAGTGGATGAAAAAAGCTGAATTAAGGATCCAAAATAGATTGGAGTTTTTATATGAAAAAAATAGTTTTAGCTGGAGGAACAGGCTTTATCGGTGAATACTTTAAGGAAAAATTCAAGGAGTTAGGATATGAGGTGAAAATAATATCAAGGCAAATGCAACATATTTCTTGGGAAGATAAAGACGGCATTAAAGAGGCATTAGAGGATGCTGAACTTTTAATCAATCTTGCGGGGAAATCTGTGAATTGTCGATACAATGAGACTAATAAGAATGAAATTATGAATTCTAGGATTAGGACAACTACATTGCTTGGAGAGGCTATACAGGCATGTGAAAATCCACCTGAAATTTGGATGAATTCAAGTACAGCAACCATTTATCGCCATGCAGAAGATCGTCCAATGACGGAAGATACAGGAGAGATTGGAACTGGTTTCTCAGTTGATGTTGCAACAAACTGGGAGCAAACCTTCTTTTCCTTTGATTTATCAAATACAAGGCAAATAGCATTACGCATTGCTATTGTATTAGGCAAGGGCGGCGGAGTAATGACTCCTTATCAAAATTTAGTGAAGTTTGGACTTGGAGGTTTTCAGGGAACAGGAAACCAAATGTTTAGTTGGATACATATTGAAGATTTATTCAAAATCGTACTCTTTTTGAAAGAGAAAGAAGAGCTAACGGGTGTGTTTAATTGCTCTTCACCACAACCTGTTAGTAATCGTGAATTAATGAAAGAACTTAGAAAAACGATGAATGTTCCAGTCGGATTACCTTCGCCCAAATGGATCTTGGAGATTGGCTCACTGTTGATCAAAACAGAAACAGAATTAGTGTTAAAAAGTCGGTGGGTTCTTCCGGAACGGTTAGAACGTGAAGGTTACACATTTACTTTTGAAACACTTGAAAAGGCATTGCAAGACATTCTTAACTAATAAATGTTGTAAGTAAGCAAATATATATTACATAGTCAATAAACTTGAGACTTTAAAAAATCCCCTCAAGAAGAGGGCTTGTATCTATAATGAAATACCATTGACAATAATGAAACAAGTATTAACTCAGAGATAAGGAGAGCGTATATATGTCTGAACCGAAAATGAAAGAAAACGACAATAGTGTAATTGAATTCATTGAACGTGTGGAAAATGAGAAGAAGAAGGCAGATGCCTATAAGTTATTAGAGATTTTTGAAGAGGTAACGGGTTATGAAGCAAAAATGTGGGGTTCTAGTATTATAGGTTTTGGTAGCTATCACTATAAGTACGCGTCAGGACGTGAAGGGGATGCCCCTTTAGTCGGTTTTTCACCAAGAAAGGCAAAAATTAGTCTTTATTTGGCCTATGAAGGAGAGGAAAGAGAAAAGTTATTAGAAGGCTTTGGTAAACATACGAAGAGTAAGGCTTGTATTTATGTTAATAAACTAGCTGATATCGATACTAATGTTTTAAAGGATTTAATTAAGTATACAGTAGAAACATATCAGAATCTTTATCCAAAGGAATAATGTTATTACTGACGCTTACTGGAGTATTTAAATATTTCAAAACTAAAAAATAAGATTAGGGATAAAGTTTTATAAAACTATTAGATTACCTGCAAGACGATTAATTGTGAGCTAGTGTATTGAAAAACTTAGCGATTAAAGTTACTGCCCAGTCGGAGGAAAGAAATAATGGAGAAAATTAATTATTCAATTGTGGATGTTTTTTCACAAGGGAAATATACGGGAAATCAACTAGCTGTGTTTAAGAATGCTGAAAACCTGTCTGATAATCAAATGCAACAAATAGCGAAGGAAATTAATTTTTCGGAGACTACTTTTATTTTATCAAATACCCCCAAAAATGATGGATATGATGTTCGTATTTTTACACCTAATGAAGAGATTCCTTTTGCTGGACACCCAGCTTTAGGAACTGCCTATATCATTCAAAATGAAATAGAGGAAGAACCAAAAGAGAAACTTATTTTAAATTTTAAAGCTGGACAGACCCCTGTAACGTTCGATCAAGATGAAATCTTTTGGATGAAACAAAATAAACCAACATTTGGACGTGTTTTAGATCTTTATAAGGTTTCTGATGTTTTAAATATAGATAAAGAGTACATAGATAATAGATTTCCTATCCAGGAGGTTTCAACAGGACTCCCGGTTATAATTGTCCCTTTAAGATCATTAGAAGCAACTAAAAAAGTTAGAATCAATAAAGAAAAATATTTTGAGTTAATTGAACATACTGATGCAAAAGCAATTATGGTCTTCTCTCCTGAAACATATAATGCCGAGAATGATTTGAATGTTCGAGACTTTGCAGATTATTATGGTATTCCAGAAGATGCTGCCACTGGAAGCTCTAATGGATGTTTAGCAGCTTACATAGTTAACTATCGATATTTTGATAAAAGTGAAATTAATATTCGTGTAGAACAAGGATATGAAATTAAAAGACCATCTTTATTGTTTTTAAGGGTTAGTGAAGTTAACGGTGAAATCAGAGTAAATGTAGGAGGAAAAGTAGAAAAAATTGCTCAGGGCGATTGGTTCTTGTAAGAAATCGTGCACAAAGATGAAGATAGCTACTGGTCTAAACAGGGTTAGTGGCTATTTTTGTTGAAGTAAAGGGCAGTATAATGAAATAAAGAATTAATCATACAAACTGGTGCACAAAATGTCGGATGGCAAGATTAAACTCCTGTTATTCTATTGATGAAAGGAGGTCATATAAATGGATTTGCTAAAAAACATGAATACTGCAATGAAGTATATCGAGGAAAACCTTACTAGTGAAATAGACTTTAAAGTAGTAGCTAGGTTAACTCTTTGTTCTGAATATCATTTTAAAAGAATGTTTTCTTTCCTTGCAGGTATAACGTTATCAGAATATATACGCCGTAGACGACTTAGTTTAGCTGCGTTTGAGCTTCATAATAGTAATGTAAAGGTAATCGATGTTGCGACGAAGTATGGATATAATTCACCCGACTCATTTACTAGAGCCTTTTTTAATTTGCATGGTGTTACACCAACAGAAGCAAGGAACAATGGTCAGCAATTAAAAGCATATCCTCTCATGACCTTCCAATTATCAATTAGAGGAGGAAATGAAATGAACTACCGAATAGAACAAAAAGAAGGATTTAACATCGTTGGTATTATGAAACGAGTTCCTATTGTTATTGAAGGAGAAAATCCAGAAATAGCAGCGATGTGGCAATCCTTGACCATGGAAAGAATAGAAGAATTACAAAAACTCTCTAATATAGATCCGAAAGGAATAATTCAAGCTTCTACAAACTTTTCAGAAGGACGTATGGAAGAAAAAGGATATCTTGATCAGTATATAGGAGTGGCTACAACACGAGAGAAGCCTAAATATTTTTCAAAGCTTGAAGTTCCCGCCTTAACGTGGGCAATATTTGAATCAACAGGGCCATTTCCTAATACTCTACAGGAAACTTGGGGAAGGATTTATTCCGAGTGGTTCCCGTCTTCCAACTATCAAGTAAAAGAAGGACCTGAAATCTTGTCGATTAAAAGTAAAGATTTAACTTCATCTTCCGTAAAGTGCGAAATTTGGATTCCAGTTTTGAAAATGTTAAATAGTTTTTGAAATAAATCTCTGAGCTGTTGCGGCAGCTCTTTTTTAATTTTCTATTATTTGTAGTTAAGTGAAAAAATTGAGGCTTACTAAACTAACTGGAGCGATAATCATAGAAGGATTATCGTTAATTTTGTTGAAGTTATTGAGGATAGTTTGAAAAGAAGAACAGGCGATGTGAAATTAGAAATGATTTTATAGTCTGCAAAGGAGAAGGAATAAAATGGATGGGGATTTTAGTATAAAAGAAACTAACGGTTAAACCTACTAGAGCTTTACCCGATTCTATAAACCTTTGCTTCATATACTAAATCTCTTCAGATCCAGACGTAAAGAGCTCGTTCCATTCTTCCACAAGAAAACACCAGTGTTGTGCTCTTGTTCCCTGGAATGCTTCTTAAAGTAATTTATAAATCATAATTGGGAGGTTATTTCTTGTCCTTAATTTTCTGAATATAATGATACTGAGCTGGTGATATTTGAATAAAATATAGCGGGAGAGATCTTACCATGAAACAAAAGGTTAATCATTTGTTTTTTTTTGATAATTTAAAAATTGGCTTAATCATGCTTGTCGTTGTTCATCATGCAGGACAGGCATATGGCCCAGGGGGATGGTGGTATTTTCAAGAAGGAGAAGTTTTAAATTGGCTCGGTAGATTTTTTGCAGTAAATGCTGCGTTTTTTATGAGTTTGTTTTTCTTTTTGTCAGCCTATTTTCTTCCTCAGTCTATCGATAGAAAAGGGTCGAAAACCTTTATAAAAGAAAGGTTTATAAGAATTGGCGTTCCATTGTTAATCGGCTTTGTAGTGATGATCCCCCTTTTAATGTATTTTTATTATATTAATTTTAGAGGATATGAAACAATCTCGTTTTTTTCTTACTATGTAAATATATTTTTTGGGTTAGCAGATAAACCAACAGATTGGACTGGACCCGCTTGGCCTGATATGCAATTTGGCCATTTATGGTTTTTAGAGCATCTACTCGTTTATGCGTTTGTTTTAGCAGTCTGGGCATATTTTTTTCCTAAAAATATAGAAAAACAAACTTATAAAAATATTAAAGGTTATCAAATTCTTCTTTTTATACTAGGAGTATCATTAGCTACTTTTATTATTAGGATTTGGTATCCAATTGATTACTGGACTGGGGTGTTAGGTTTTATCCAAACAGAATTTGCACATGTTCCTCAATATGTAAGTTTTTTCGCATTAGGAATTATTGCATATCGTCGGGCATGGCTATTAAATTCAAATGCAAGATTTGGGTACGTCTGGCTTTCGATAGGAGTTGTGTTGACGGCAGTTTTGTATTTTGGAGGAGAAGCAATGTATCCATTTCTTTTGAAGGGTGGAGCAAATGTAGGTTCGCTGTCTCGGTCATTTATTGAGACATTACTATGTTTTTCGCTTGTCGTTGGGCTACTAATTTTATTTAGGGAAAAAGTAAACGGAACAAATCGTATAGCTAAGATTCTAGCGAATAATGTTTTTGTCGTTTATTTTATTCATGTTCCTGTAGTTGTATTTCTCCAATATAGTTTGTCAAACCTGCCAGTGTCGGTACTAATTAAATTCTTACTAACTGGATTTTTTGGGATCATTCTTAGCTTCTTTTTCAGTCATTTTGTGTGGAGAAAGACACCCTACATAAAAAAACTAATGTAAAGTTGAACATAACGGGTTTAGGTGGGAAGGGATTACTTCTTTAGAGATTATATCTAATTATAGATTGTAGTAACGAAGTGGGTTAGTGAATGAAAAAGCCATGAAAATAAATTATATAATTTTTTAATTGAATTGAGGGAAATTGGATGTCTCAAGATGGAATTGTACTAGTAGCAAGTGTATCAATTTTTTCTGATGATAAAGTATTAATTATAAAAGAGAATAAACCTACTGCAATTAATAAGTGGAACTTTCCGAGTGGACGTATTGAATATGGAGAGGATATTCTTTATGCAGCTCGGAGGGAAGTTAAAGAGGAAACAGGTTTGGAAGTAAAGCTTATCGGAACGACTGGTGTATATAATTTTATCAGTAATACAAACGATCAAGTTATTTTATTTCATTTTATCGGTGAGGGAACTGGAGGTTCGTTAAATCTCGCAGAAGGTGAAGTTTCAGACAGCAAGTGGATAAATGTAAATGAGCTAGTAACATTTGAAAACCAAGATTTAAGAGAACCAAGTGTAATAAAACAAATAGTAGATAACTTGTTAAAAGAGAATATCCACTCAATTAGTTTGTATAATAAGCAACTTATTAAATAGGTTTCAATAGAACCTATTGAGTAGATATTTAAATGGTGAGTAGTATTCTTCATAGTAAGAGAAGGGGGTAATACTTAAATGGATTGGAAAGTTCGTACTGCGAACATGAATGATGAAGCTCAAGTTCTTGAAGCAATTCGATTATTTGTTGAAGAATTAAGGGGAAAACATGATATTCCATTGCCTGAAAATGCTAAGAATGTATTTCGTAGAATCATTAATAGCGTTATTCCAGGAACAGTGCTAGTTGCTGAAACAGAAGATAATGAAATTATTGGATGTGCGACCGTCTCCATACAAGAAGTCATATATAAGGGTGGAGCATATGCTTTACTACAAGAACTTTGGGTTCAACCTTCATATAGGAGTCTTTTAGTAGGAAATAGCCTAATTAGTGCTGTGGAAAATTATTGTCGCGATTCCACTATTAAAAGGTTGGAAGTTTGCCTCCCAGATAAAAGTTTTCATGCATTTGATAGTACGTATAATTTTTATCAACGGAATAGATTTATTGATAACGGCCCATATATGGCTAAAAAAATTGAATGAGGTAATACATTTCTTTATTGCTATTAGTGTATTAAAGTAATCCATATAACAGCTTCTTTTTTTATGACGAAGCTGTTTTATTATGCCATTAGATTTACTAGAATTACTGTCTAAAAAATTTAATTAAATATAGGAATGAACCCGCATATTCCAATACTAGTAAGGTTTGATGGTTCTATATGGAGCTAGACTGAATGTTTAATTACAATTTTTGTTATTTAGTGTTCTTATGCTTGTCCGATGCCCATATATATTAGTAAAAAATGTATGGGGGCCCTTAATGAAATCTTTTTATATGATTGTAATTTGTCTTATGATAATAGTCCTTGGTGTACCTTCAGTAATCGTTTTTGCTTTTGGTTCAAATAAAACAAGTCAAAATATAAATGATGTACCTACTATAATGTCCCCTCTTACACCTATCGGAACAAATGCTGAAAATATTACATTATCAGTTTTTAGGATGCATAATAATGATATTGAAAACATGTTTTTAGAAGAATATCTAATAGGTGTAGTTGCTTCTGAAATGCCTGCAAGTTATGAATTAGAAGCATTAAAAGCACAGGCGATTAGTGCTAGAACGTATATTTTGAAATTTTTAATGACTGAAAAAGAAGGATTACCAAAAAGTGCTGATATAACAGATTCCACAATACATCAAGTTTATAAAGACTCAGCTGAGTTAAAAAAGATATGGAAAGAAGATTATTCAAAATATATTAACAAAATTACTCAGGCAGTTAAAGAAACAGAGGGTTTAATTATGACATATAATGGTGAACTCATTGATTCTACTTTCTTTGCAATAAGTAACGGTTATACCGAGAATTCAGAAGATTACTGGAAAGTGGCCCTTCCGTACTTAAGGAGTGTTCCTAGCCCATGGGATAAAAATTCCCCTGACTTTAATGGAATGACAAAAATCACTTCAGGTGAATTTGAGTCAAAACTTGGTGTTAAATTAACAAGTGATATAAAGCTTCATAGAACTTCTACAAACCGAGTATCGATTGTCACAATTAATGGGAAGGAATTCTCAGGTGATGAGTTTAGAACGGCATTAGGCTTAAGGTCAACAGATTTTAGTTTCAAAGTTGTTGATGATTCTATCGAATTTACTACCCAAGGATACGGACATGGTGTTGGAATGAGTCAGTACGGGGCTAATAGTTTGGCAATGATAGGGAACAACCATAAAGAAATTTTAGAATACTATTATAAAGATATCAAAATAGAAAAAATGAAATCTCTTCAAGGGTACAAAGATCTTGTTGTGAAAAGATCAGAAAACCATTAGATAATAGGGTTTAATTATAGTTATGGGCATTTCTTCAAGAAGGAGAAATGCTATTTTTATTGAAGTTATAATTAACTAGGCAGGAGTTAGTTAAAGTAGCTGCTAAAAACACGGTGAGTTTAGATAAAATAGGCTAGGGGTGTTGAGATGAATTTCACTAATAAATACGCAAATTCGGAAGGGGTCACTATCTTGATATTGATATAAATGATAATCTACTAACTCCTTTGGTATATATTCCAGGTGCATTAAATTTCGCTGAGCAGTCTATTGAAATAGTGCAAGAGTTCAAATCTAGAAGATGTCTCTCATTAAGTTTGAGAGGACGTGGTAAAAGTGATGCTCCTAATTCTGGATACTCGTTTGAACACCATGTTAAAGATATAGAAACAGTAATAAACGATAGTAAAGTTAATCGCTTTTGTTTAATGGCATATTCTATGGGAGTTCCATATGCTATCAAATTTGCTTCAACATCACCAGGAATAAAAGGTCTAATAATTTGTGATTATCCAGCTAAATATCCATCTATTCCAAAATCATGGTCAGAAAGAGTGCTTAGTCGCAGCTTTATAAGTAAAGAGAGAAAGCATGTAGTGGAAGGTATTCAGCAAGAGTCAAAAAGTATTGAACTATATAGAGATTTAAATCGAATCCAGGTACCAGTACTAGTAATTAAAGGTGGTACCCAAGAATCACTATTATCAGAGGTAGAGACAGAAAAATTAAGAAGCAATCTTCCCGATGTAGTTATTAAGGAATTAAATGAGTCTGGACATGAACTATGGGAACCTAGTAAAGCACAATTCATTCAATTGATCAATGAGTTTTTAGTTAGGTTGGACGATTCTAGCTAGATGAGCTAAGCTGGAAATGATTAGCCAATTACTATAGTTCGATTAGTTATACCTGTAATTTGGAATTAACTGAATCACCTATTTTACTTGATGAAGAGGTAGACTTAAATAATAATGATAGCGATATTAAAGCTAAAGAAATTAGTGTAATAACCAAGTTAAATTAAAAAAACTTCATATAGACAAATGATGGATTCTCCTTAAAATACATATTATCTCAACTGACTCCATACATATGAGTGCCTTCATACTATATGTAAGTTGTATTTTTCTTTTGACCTAAGACAGCTACTGATCTAAGCAGGATTAGTAGCTATTTTTGTTGAAATAAGAAGTAATAGAGTGCATATAAAAAAGGATGGTAATGACTGTGATAACATTAAACAAGGGTGCTTTTAAAGATCTCACCTTATATACAAAAAAAATTAAAAGTGATATGAACGCATCCGGTTCCGCGTTAGTTATTTTGAAAGACAATAAAATTGTACACGAATGGTATTCTGGGATGCATCATTTTGAGAAAGGTGCCAAACTGATTGATAAGGATTCAAGATTCAACGTATATTCGGTTAGAGTTACATATGTTGGATTAACCATTGCAATAGCTACTCATGAAGGTTTATTAAACTTGGATGATAAAATAAGCGACTATCTAGATGAATATAATAAAGAAATTCTTGGAGATACAACGATTAGACATTTATTAACTAGATGTACGGGTCTAAAGTTTGAGGATAGAAACGTTTACCGTGTAGCGGATTTAGGAACTGCTATTGAGGGAAAGAGACCAGAAATATTAGCGAAAATTTTATACAAAGCAACGGGCAAAACAGTAAATGAAATCCTCTCAAATAGAGTGTTCAAGCCTTTGAATTGGACAAGTACTGGATGGGTTACTGAAGGGAATCAAAGTTTAGTCTGTGATATAGATTCGGTAAAAGGTTATCCTACATTAAGGCTTGGCTCGAATATAGGCGAAGATAGAAACCTATATGTAAGTGCCAGAGAATTAGCATTATGGGGAAATTTACATTTAAACAAAGGGATAGTAGAAGGTAGGTCTATACTTCCACAAGAAATTTTTGAACTTTCTACTACCGTTCAAAGTCCTGCTTCCTTAAGTCGCCAACTACCGAAGTTTGGGTTTTTATGGTGGATTAAAGATGGGGAAGTATCCGTTGATTACAACGAACTAGGTTCGGACCTGCCGGATGGTTCCTATCAAATACTTGGAGCATCAGGATGTTCCTGCACGGTTATTCCCGAATATAATGCAGTAGCTGTTAGAATGTTCAATAGTTTAAATGCTTACGAAAATTTAGGCTTTGATTACATCAAAGACATACAGTTGTTTCACAATATGATAATTTCAAGTTTAAAAAACTTTTAGACTAATATTCTTGATCAAGGGATATGCCATTGCTGATGCAGAAGTCGAGTGACAATTAAGTGTATCAAAAATATTAGCTGCTTTATAAAGGAACGGAAATTAACTCAATTCGTACAAATATAACTAAAAAAGCATAGGAGGATTTTATGTTTCACTTTCAGGAAAATAATATTACTGTTTTTCAAAGCTCATTATATATGACTTCTACAGCTGTTATTCAGTCTAATGAGGCAATTATCATGACGGATCCTAATTGGCTCCCTGATGAAATCAAGAGAATTAGGGCTTTCATAGATAAGCATTTGGGTAATAAGGATCTCTATATCATTTACACTCATAGTGATTTTGATCATATTATTGGTTCTGGTGCATTTCCGGAAGCCAAAGTAATTGCATCGGAGGAATTTGTAAATAATCCAAATAAAGAGGAAATTGTTCAAAGAATTTTTGAGTTTCACCAAGGGTACTACATAGAAAGAGATTATGTTCCTACTTATCCAGAAGTTGATATACCAATTGTTAAAAATGGTCAACATATTAACTTAGGTGAGTTATCGTTAACTTTTTATAAGGCTCCAGGACATACAAATGATAGTTTATTTACGGTAATTGAACCGTACGGAATATTCTTATCTGGCGATTACCTATCTGATGTAGAATTTCCTTTTATATTTAATAGCTACAAGGATTATGTAGATACGATAGAAAAAGCTTCGTACATAATCAATAATTACGAAATTAAATATCATATACCTGGTCACGGATCTGCCACGAGAACAAAGCAGGAAATGTTAGATAGAATTAACTTTTCAAAAAACTATTTACAACAACTAATGAATGATAATGGGGATTTAGAAAACAAATGTCGGACTAAATTTCGTTTTTTTGAAGGAATGAAGAGCATTCATGATGATAATAAGAGAATTGCTAAAGAAGAAAATCTATCAAGTATAAATCACAGTACTAAAGAGAGTAATTCTTAAACTATTAAAATATGTTTTAACAACTATTAATAAACGAACGGGAATAGGCCTTAACCATTCCCATTTGTTTATTAAGGCTTTATTTAACTTAATCCTCATTGAGCTCGATAAATTCTTCATGTTTGAACACCATTGACAATGCTTGACGTCCATCGGCTGTATTACCTGACAAAGCAATTACAATTGCTTCTGCATCTTTATCGGTATCACCTTTAATTGCTACACGGAGCATGTTATTACCTCCGAAAGTATCCGGCCCAGCATCTAGTCGTATAACTGCACAATCACCTGCTGGAATAGTGACTTTTTTGCAATATATTTCTTCCTCTGGTGGAGTTGCTGGATATAGAACTGTATCCCTACAATTATAAACAGTTAAACGTACTGTTGAAGTATGGGACGCAATATTTTTAAAACCAATCAATAGAAATTGGACAGCTCCAAAGCGTGTTCCATCAACAGATAGTGGTACAAAAAAAGGACCAGATGTGAGTGCTTTCTTACTACTCATTTTTAATTTCCCCCCTTTACATTTTAATAGTTATTCATATGCTAGATTAACTATTATTGAAACGTACAAGTGGTTCAGTAGAAAAGACTATCTTTTATAGCATCGATTTTGTTTTTTTTCTTCAATGATTACCGGGTGATGTAAAACATACATTAAAATAAATGATGTCAAACAGTATTCATTTTAGTCTCATAGATTAAGAAACTAAAAGTCTTAATAAATATATACCTAAATAAAATTTACTGTTAATGGTAGTTGTTAAAATAAAGGGGGTTATAAAAATGATGGAAAACCTGAAGTTGTGCTTTTTAGCATTTTCTTTGTTTTTATTAGTAGGGTGTAATTCAGATATTGTGGTAAGCCCAAATATTACTGTTGAAGGGGAAACTATTAGTACGATAGGTTATTCAGGTACTTCTGCCGATACAGAAAGTGACAAACCTCCAGAGATTTATGAAATGTTAGATATAACAGTCGTCAAGCCTAAGGCGGAAATTTCCATTTCATATAAGGATACACCTAAAAAGGTATTAGTAAAGTCTTGGTATGGTGCTAAACTTGTTGAAGATGATAGAGAGTTAAAAGAATATAAGATTACAGTACCTAGTGAAGAAGGAATCTACATTTATAATCTCGCAGCAAGATGGAACTTTAGAACTGCTAGTAATTCAGTTTTTGTAATAGAGGTTAAAAGATAAAATCTATCTACTATATTAAAAATATCTTATTTTGGAAGATGGCTTGCGGTTTCTATTCTTCGAACTGAAATTCTTTAGAAGAAGTTGTGGGAGTTGTTGGACTAACGTTGCATGATTGATTGTTTAACAAGGGGGTCATTTTACTTAGCTTTTGAAAGGGGGATATTAGAATGATATATGTAGTTAGACACGGACAAACAGATTTGAATAAAGATCGGAGAATGCAGGGAAGAATGGGTTTACCATTAAATGAGTATGGGATAGAACAAGCAATTACTTTAAAAGAGAAGTTACAGAATATAAATTTTGATTTGGTCTTTACTTCCCCACAAGAGCGAGCTGTAAAAACAGCGGAAATTATTGCTAGGAAACGACCTGTTTTGGATGATAGGTTGAATGTTTTTGATTTAGGTGAAGCCGACAGATTACATATTAGCGAAGTAAAGATGTCTGGTCCTCTTCCTGACCCTTTTATCTATAAAGGGGTAGAAGAACCTAATAGTTTTGTAAAAAGAGTGTTTAGTTTTATGAAAGAATGAAAATCAAAACGGAATGAAAAAATTGAATATTCTTATAGCTGGTCACAGATGTACGACAGGTTGTATAGGTGCTTATTTCGAAGGGATACCTGCTGATGGAAACATATTAAAATTCTCTTCTGATACTGGAGATTATAAAACATATAATTTTATATAAGTTGGATTATGTTTAACGAAATAAAATGTGAAACACTTCATAGTACATAAATGTTTTTAAATCAAGTAATTTCGGATGAGGTGTAGTATGCACTTAGTAAATTATATTGACCAAATAATCCTTATTAAAACGACGATTGATGATCTTTTGATGGTAAAGGTAATAGGTAAAGATAGTATTCGATATAAAGGTTACAAAGTTAAAATTCTCGAAAAAAATGGTCAGAATATGGATTTGGAAACTATTATCTATGATGAAGAAATCAAAAAGATTTGTATTTTACCTAATGAAGTACAACAAGGTATAGAACTAACATTAAACCATTTACCAATAGAAATATTTAAAAATACGGATTTACCATCCCTTGTTGAATTTGGAAAAAGTCAAAAGGTTAAACAATAGGTTTTGTTCATTTTGAACTTTCTGTTGAATTTTTTAAAGATGGTTAATTTAACGAACGTTATTTAACGAACGAAGCAGGATACTTTATTAGAATATTAAAGAAGGCTGTAAATTTAGGAGAAGATGCCAGTGATAAGTAGAATTTTAATTGGAGTAATAGCGGGTTCTATTGGTGGATTAATAACTAGTAATTTCTTAATTAGTGTCTTTTATAATAGTGCTGATGTTAGGACTTCTTTTCAAGATACGGTAATCAGTAGTATTGGATTATATTTTGGAGTTACAATTAGCTTGTTAATTTGTATACTACTTGAAATTAACAAGAATAATAAAAGTCAATAATAAGGATATTGGATATTGAACTAACGTGAGCGATAGCTAAACAAAACTGTCGCTTCTTTAACTATTGGGGCAGGCTAGTGAAAAATGAAATTGAAACTTTTTACAGGGAAACATCGCCTTTATTAAAAGAGAGTGACATAAATCGGAATCTGTATTACCAACTATGGAGGTGAAAGAGTTGAAAAGAGTATTGTATTTATTTTTAATTCTACTTGTTAGTATTATGGGTGCTTGCGGTCAAGAGCAGAGCAGTAACGACACTTCTTTATTGGAACAAGAAGGTATTATTGTAGAAGTAAAGGAACATCAAGGTAGGTGGAACCAAATATTAGTCGTACCAAACATTAGTGAGGACGATATATCCAATAAAACAACTGCTGAGTTAATTGAAATGGCTCAAGAAAACGATGGAGCTTATTATGGTTTTGGACCTGGTGAGTATGAAGAATTTAGAGTAGGGACACATGTAATAGTTTATTGGAATGGCGATCAAGAAGATTCAGACCCTCCTCAGCGTGAAGCCAAAAAAATTGATGTAGTTTCGAAATAGTATCCAAGTATTTTTTCTTTTTCAACAAACGGGTGCGAATGTGAATAAGAGCAATCACTCTTGAGCAACGTGAGCAGATTAGTTTGTTAAGAGTTTTGATTCAAATAGGGTAAGTCGAATTAATAATTTAAAGTTGAATTTTATGGAAGTTTATAGAAAAATAGATTGAATTGGAATCTGACGTTTATAAACTACCAGATACATAACTTGTAATGGATAATGAGTTACCTTCCCCTGGTAAAGGAGCAGGATACCACTAAAAGCAATGGGAGGAATGTTTAGGGTGGATAAGTACAAAAAGATGAAAACAAAATCATGGATAAAACGAAATGCACGTCCTCTTGAAATAGCACGCTGGGAATTCTTATTTGAGAATGGATCGAAAGAGAGGGTTATACATTATCTATCTGCATTTCAAAATAGTGATGGAGGGTTCGGGCATGGTCTCGAACCAGACCTATGGTTACCCCAGTCATCGGCGATTGCTACTTGGGCAGCTGCTCAAATTTTAATAGAAGTTCAAGCTGAGCCAAATGAAGAAATTGTTAGATTAATACTCAAATATTTAATCAATTCATATGATGAGGAAATGGGATTATGGAAAACAGTTATCCCAGAGCACAATAATTATCCTCATGCTCCACATTGGCACTTTGAAGAGGGGGTTCAGGATAATTGGATGTTTAATCCAAGTGCTGAGCTTGCTGCTTTCCTTATTTATTGGGCACCCGATGGCAGTGAAGAGGCTAATTTAGGCTGGAAAGTAGTTGAAAAAGCAAAAATGCATTTACTGAATTCTAATGGAATGGATTTTCATGAAATAAATAACTATCAAAATTTAATCCGTATTTTAGGAGACAAACTCAATCCATTACAAGAAATGGAAGAGAAAGTTGATTCTCTTGCTGAAAAAGTAATTGATATTAATCCAGAATCATGGGGAAAGAGTTATAAAGCTCTACCTTTAGATCTAATTCATAGCAAAAAGGACAAGTTATATGAAAAATATAAAGACCTTGTTGATGAAAATATTAGATATTTAGAAAGATCATTAAAGGATGACGGGGTTTGGGATATTACTTGGGATTGGGAGGAAGACCCAGAGCATTTCTTTGTTGCTAAACAACAATGGAAAGGTATTCTTGCAGTTAACAATTATAAAAAATTACGTAATTTTTTATAATGTAATTAATTTAATCCTTATTTCACTAACGGAAGCGATTGTGGAACATAGTAATTGCTCTATTGTTAAAGCTATGTTAAAGAATAATGGTGATTTTATGGCAAGGAAAAGGGACTTCTTTAATTGGAGTTCCTCTGTGTAAAACCTCTTCTATGAACACCTAAAGGGCAAACTTCACCTAAATTTTTTCAAGAATTGACTTAACAAAATCTGTTTTTTCATCTGCGTATTTGTGTTTGTCATTTTTATTTAAACTTGATAGTTTAAGTTTAAGCTGTTGATACTCACTTCTTGCTTGTTTGTTAATTCTCAAATAATCTCTAAAGTTTAACTGTTCGAGTAAATACATATTGTCTCTTTGGTACATATGGATTTGATGTGTTCTTGGTTCGCCTTTATTTAAGTAGTGTCTTTCAGGCAATACATTTGTTCCTCTATATGAGTAACCGAGTCCTTCCAACGCTTTTGCGCATTTTTCTCCATCAAGAAAATTATCTATTTCAATTGCAATATCAATAATTGGCTTAGCACTTAAACCTTTTACTGCGGTACTGCCAATATGGTGTACTTTCACTGTGTATTGACCAATAACACCTACTATCTGTTGCTTCTCTGTTTCAAATTCTTTTGCCCACTCAGTAGACCAAGGGACTAAAAAAACTTCACCTCTTGGTAATCCAAGCATTTACTCATCCCACCTTTTAATTTTGATGTTTATTTGGGAAATTCTAATAAGCTAAGTTTATCATAGGTCTCATAAGTAGAGAACAGACAGATCTCAACAATCATCATATTTACAGTTGTGTCGTCATTACGATGCCTAATTTGGACTAGAAATTGAAACCAACTCAAATAATGGTCAAGATACTTTGTAGCCACACCATTATACCGATTTAACCAGTCTATGACTATGATAACTATTCACATTTTGAATATGGTAAACTCCTCGAACACATTTCTTACGATCCGATTTATATCTATAATGCTCCAGTCTTTTTTCTTTTGCATAAGTCAAAAATGCCCGCCAAGCATCGGTACAAAGAACATTTGAAGTAGTTAGTTTAGACCCAATAGCTTCTTCTAAGCAAGTTTTTACAATACGTCCCTGACCAACGACTTTTGAGTATGTTACTTTTTGTCGGTCTCTTGCCACTCGACACACCAATTTTTTATATACAGCGTAAGCGCCCGCTGGTAAACCTTAGAATATAATCTATTATTAGACTATATTGATCACCACATACCAGTCCTAATGTTGGTCTTTCTCTATCATCTTGATTGGATAAATAATAAATAGTTTCACTTAATTTATTTAACATGTTATTTTTCCTCTTCTATATATATATATATATATTCATTCTATGAAAGAGAAAATCTACATGGTATTCTAATGTTATTAAAATATTTTGAGATTTTCTCATATTATTTTTTTACCATTGGACTTGTACCTCCTTGTTTCACTAATGAAAAGTATTACATAGCCCAAACTAAACATTGGGAAATTTCAAAATATTAATTTGGTTATATATAGTTAGATTTTCGAAGATTAATTGTATTAGAAGATAAGGAAGTTACGGGAGGGTTTATTAATGGTGAAATTTGTAGATGACTTAGCGGGAGCTATATATGATGTTATTAAATTCATCATAAAGTCCATTGGTTATATACTAGCTGGAGGAATTATTGTTGCAATTCCAATGTACCTTGTAATTTGGCTGTTCGGTATTTTTCAGTAAAAATATACAATTAACCGATGTGATGGTCAAAGTAGGATTTTCACTTATTTATACTTAAGTTTTTAAGATATTAGATCAAATATTCTTTGATAAAAAATAACTTTACATTATTACATTTATTATTAATTGTGGATTATCGTTTCTATTTTTGAGCTAATAAAGCTAACAGCTGTGGAGTTGAAGAAGAAAAGTCTCCTAAATTAACAAAAAGGCAAATGAAAGAGTCCAAAAGTAATGAGGTGTTTATAATGTTTAAATTGACTAAAGTTTCCCTTGATCATATTGATTCTATAATAAAATTACGGTTAGCCCTTTTAAGGGAATTAGGTGAAATAAATACTCCTAATGAAGAACAACTTTTGGAAGCTTCAACAAGGCAATATTTACTAACTTCCCTTTCAAACAATGAATTTATATCATATACGGCAGAAACAAATGGGGAAATTGTAGGTATAAGTGGTATGGTTCTATTTAAAAGACCACCATATTTAGAGAATTTGGAAGGGCTTGAAGCATACATTCTTAATATGTACACCGTTCCTAAATATCGTGGAAGGGGTTTAGCAAAAATATTACTTAATCAATGTATTGAAGAGTGTAAAAATAGTGGGGTTAAACGTATATGGCTGCACGCCTCTGAGGATGGGGAACCTCTATACCGAAAAATGGGTTTTACTAAAAAACAAAATGAAATGGAACTTTATTTATAAATCTATTTGTTTATCAACAAACTAGTGCGTTTCTTTAATAATGAGAAATGCTCTTTTTTTATGGAATTTAAGCTACTAACAGTATATGGTGAAAAAAGGAATACCAATACCTTTGCCGAATTTAACAACAAATAAGATTAAAAGGAGAGGTTTTAATTATGCTCGAATTACAAAATCGCTTATATGAATTTACTAAAATGCATGATGAATTTATCAGTGACTGGAATGATGCAATGAGTTCAGGCGACACATCCTCAGTAGATAGAATGACAGAAGATTATTATGTAGCTTTTTTTAATAGTGGAAATGATAAACCTACTTTTTTTACAAAAAAAGAGGCATTGAATGGTATGGAGCAATCGGTTAAACATTTTATAGGTGCCAATAAGAGGTTTGAAAATAGAGTTATTCGACTACGGAATAACGAAGCTGCAGTAGTGTTTTATGAACAATTGATTGTAAAAGACAAGGATGTATTAGCAAGGTTATTTACCATTGAAAATTGGAGATTAATAAACCAAAAATGGATGATTGTAAGGGAAACTGAAGAACCAATTAGTTAGTTTTTGACTCATGTAGT
This sequence comes from Sutcliffiella cohnii, assembly GCF_002250055.1. NCBI lineage: Bacteria > Bacillati > Bacillota > Bacilli > Caryophanales > Bacillaceae > Sutcliffiella > Sutcliffiella cohnii. The sequence continues at coordinate 2,390,617 of NZ_CP018866.1, read as the reverse complement.
GAACTAAAAGGTCATACTAAGGTAAAAAAAGGTGTGACTTTTATGAGACAAGCATTATTTCTTTTAATATTAATTTCATTACCATTACTATTGGGATTAGTTAAAGAGAAGGAAGAAGAGTGTCTTCCTTGTAAAGAATGCTACGATATAGCTTGGAATGACGGATGGGGAATAGGATATGCGACAGGTCAAGTAAACCAAAGATATAGCATTGTTAGAACTCTTATACAAATGGGCAAAACAGACCAAGAGATTGTTAATATAGCAACAACCAGCTATGTTGAATTAAAAGACATAAGAAATCAGCTTAATGTATATCGTGGTTATTTTGAGTTTTAAGCATCAAGATATGAACTTATTAGGGCTCTTCTAAAAGAAGGTAAAACTGATGAAGAAATTGTCAAAAGAGCACATTCAAGTTTTTATGAATTGGAACAAGTGAAAAAACAACTTAAACAGTATAATGGAAAATTCAAATGGGAAGTCCAGTAAATAAAGAATTTGATATGTGAAAACGATAAGTCTTGGTGAACCAAATGAAAATATTGTGAAGAAATGTCCTTAAGCTAACTGGTGGGAGAATTGAAAAGAGCAACACTCCCAAAGTTGTTGCTCTTGCGGTTGTTCAATCAAAAGTATTTCTGGTAAAACTCTTTTCTAAGTCTCTCACTTAATTGAGCATAAAGAGAATGTCCAGTTACTATAACTTTAGATGTGAAGTTGGAAGGGGTTAATGTTTACTATTGTCTTCTCAAATAACGAATGCAATAGTTGAATAAGGTGATCCAATTGGGTCGCCTTTTTCTAATGATTACAACTCCATTTAATTTTGGAATATTATGTTACCATTTAAGTGACAGATATCGGGGCTAATGGGAATTGAGCTATTGAACTAATGGAGGATTGAATATTATATGAAACTAGAAAATGTTGATGAGCAGACCCAAACACAATTAAAGGTATTATATGAAATCAGTAAAATTTTTGATAATCTCGATGCTGACTTTTGGTTACGTGGAGGTTGGGCAATTGATTTCATGCTTGGTAAGGTTACACGACCACATAGTGATATTGATATAAAAACGTGGATAACAAATAGAGAACTATTAGAGGATGCACTTCTAAAGGCTGGTTATGAACGAAAACCTGTCGGGGAGGAATTTCGTAATAGGCAATCTGATTTTCTTAAGAATAATGTAGTTATTAGTATTGGATACTTGACATACGATGTTGATGGCAACCTTATTATGAATGGTTTACCAGAATGGGTATGGCGAGACGATTCCCTTATGCCGGACTATTTCCAGCTACAAGGAATAAAAGCAAAAGTCTTACATCCAAAGCAGTTACTAGAAGAAAAGAAAATCTATGAAGAAATTGGTCGGCCATATAGAATAAAGGATGAAAAAAGTAAAAGGCTATTGCACCAAATAATATCCGAATTCAAGTAGCGTGTGAAAAAGTGTACTTGAAGTTATTATATCAGGCAGGTCAGCTCAACAAGAAATGTTATAATTATTGTATCTAAAACTGGTATGGTTAGGTAAATAAAAACATGGTCAAACATGACAAGGCTATGACTAGGCGTGAAATTTATATTATTTAAGATTAGAACAATTCGAGAAGGTGTTATTTATAAATAAAATAAAATTGAATGCAAGGAGAAGTGAAAAATGGCAGAACATCATTTTCATTTAAAGGCACATTGGCCAGGGCTACGTAATGATGTAGGGAAAATCGAAGCCGAGCAATTAAAAACAAAAATTTCTATACCAAAAGAAATGGACGGACCTGGTATTGGCACAAATCCTGACGAAATGCTCCTTGGGGCAGCAGCGACATGTTACATAATTACCCTAGCTGCGATGATGGAACGTAGTCAGATAGAGAAAGATGGGTTAACGATGGAATCAGAAGCAATTGTTGATGTAACCAATGGAGTATTTACATATAAAAAAATTATCCATCGACCAGAAATAGTTTTGAAACAAAATGCTTCCGATCGAGACAAAAAAGTGGTACAAAAGCTTGCTGAAAAAGCTGAAAAATCTTTTATGATTAGCCGAGCAATTCAAGGAAATGTGGATATTCAATTAGAAGTAACTATTAAAATTCCATAATTGTACATTAAGAGAATTGGGTGAAAACCCCAAACTTTATTGTGATTTTATTAAAGTTTACTAGTTAAAGAGTCTATATCGTCTTGTTCAACTAAATGATGCGAATATTCAACAAAAAGAGGCACTGAGGATTTGTGCCTTTTCTTGTTGAAGTTAAGCGGTTTAGTGGAAGGAAAATTACAGTTTTTACTATATCATCAATGTAAATCAAGGAGATTATATTAATTATTATTAACTTTTAACTTTTTCTAATGCTCCACAGTTATTAAAACAGCCTAGTTATAAAAAACACTCTTTTCTATCTTCTTCATTTCATAAAAATAGCCTTTTCTTTCCATTAAATCGTGGAATGTTCCACTTTCGATAATTGTTCCCTTATCCATCACGATGATTTGGTCCATCCGTTCTAACCCGGTTAGTTTGTGGCTGATGAGAACAATCGTGTTCCCTTTTGCTTGGGTAAATAACCTATTCATCACTCGCTGTTCTGTAATGGGATCAACAGACGAGGTTGGTTCATCAAGTAACAAAAGGCTCCCTTTCTTAAGCATAGCTCTTGCAATAGCAAGCCTCTGTTTTTCGCCACCTGAAAGATTGCCTCCTTTTTCTAAAATGGTCGAGTCTAACGATAGGTGATCTAGTTTTACACTTGATAATATTTCAATCATTTCCTCGTCAGATATATTTTTACCTGCAAGCTTTAAGTTATCTCTAACCGTACCATAAAAGAAATGATTGCTTTGGAGAACAGGGGAGATGTTTTTCCAGAGCTGATCTTCATCTAAATCCGCTAACGATTGCCCCTGTTTCTTAATTGTTCCACTAGACGGTGGATAAAGGTTTAGTAATAGATGAAGCAATGTAGATTTTCCAGAACCACTTGGGCCAACGATTGCCGTTTTGGAACCGCTCGGTAACACTAGACAAACATTACATAGAGTAGGGCGCGATTCTCCTGGAAAATAAAAATTCACGTTTTTGCATTCCATTTCCGGTGCTTTATTTAGCTCTACTAAACTGTTTTTGCCTTTGAGTTTTTGTTGGTTCTGCGCTTCATCTATGATAGAAAATAGCCGACTTGAAGCATTTCTGGAATCTTCGAAATAACTCGGTGCCTCTGTCATAGGAGCTGCCGTCTCAAAAACCGTTAGTGAGACGAGAACAAGCATTGCTAAAAAAACTCCATCAAGCTCTCTCAAAGATACTAAGTAAGCCCCTAAAGCGAGTACAGACCAGGAAGTAACGAGAGAAACCCAGTGATTGATGGCAAAGTTTAATTGTTCCTGTTTTCCTCTATCTTGTTGCTCCCCAATGTAAACATCTGAGGTTTGACTCAGTGCCTTTTCTTTAATAGATAACTTCTGATAAAGTTTTAAATCTAAAAAGGCATATAATAATTCGGTAGTGTCCGTAGATAGTTGAGTGCGAATCTGTCGTATGTTTGATTGGATGCCCCGCTGTTTCATAGCAAAAATAAGCGGAAGACAAAACCCGGTTATGATTAGTCCAGTTAACAGAATTAATGCAACAGGCAAGGAAAATATGGCTGTGAAAATAATCGTCGTAAGAAAAACAACGAGCATGACAATTGGTGGATAATAAACGCGTAGAAAAAAATGCTGCAAGCTTTCTACATCACCAACAACCCTAGCTAACAAGTCACCACTCCGAAACCTTTGAAAAAGGGAAGGGGCAAGTGGTTCTAGTTTCGTAAAGAAATAGGTCCTTAAATTACTAAGTATTGTAAAGGTAGCCTTGTGTGAGTAATAGCGTTCCGCGTACCTACTAAAGGCACGGATGACGGTGAATAATTTTAACAGAGCTACAAAAATGACGAGTATATAAAGCGGTGGAAGTAGTGCTGCCTTCGAAACGAGATAGGCACTGTCTGCAAACACGGCAACCGTGGATATTCCAGCAAGCACTCCAAATAGTATCGAAATGTACATATCTTTTCGTTCGATGAACATCGTCTTGATTACGAATTTTAATTCCGTCATCCAGCAACATCTCCTTGCTGTTCTTCTATCATCGTCATATAATCGTGCGTATTCTCCAGCAGCTCTTTATGAGTACCTTTCCCAACTAAAGTCCCGTTTTCAAGATACAAAATACAGTCTGCTCGTTTGATCGTATGTAATCGGTGTGCAACGGTAATAATCGTCGCGTTTTGAGACAGCTCTTCTATTGATTTTTGTAGAATGCCTTCTGTATAAAGATCTAATCCGACGGTTGGCTCATCAAACAATATAATCTGAGGCCTCTTTAAAAAGGCACGAGCAAGTGCGATTCGCTGTCTTTCTCCACCAGATAAACCTCTACCACCTTCCCCTATGTAAGTGTTTGTACCATCTTCTAATTGGTCTATAAGCTCTGTTAGCCCAGCTTTTTCTATTACATACGTAAGCTCGTCTTCGGAGATTTCTTTCCCAGGGCAGGCAATGAGAATATTGTCTTTAATGGTGCCTGAAAAAATGTAGGGATCCTGTGAGATATAAATAAGTTTGTCGAACCATTCTCTTTCATCATAGGTAAAAAGAGGCTGATTATTAATTAACATTTCTCCAGTCGAAGGCAAGTACAATCCAGCTATTAAATGAAGTAAGCTCGTTTTGCCAGAACCACTTGGTCCAACAATGGCAATTTGGCTATAGGGTTCAAATGTGGCATTGATATTCTGTAAAGAAAAATAATCCTCTCCATACGAAAAAGAAAGATTGTTCAGCTGAATGCTTGGAGGGTCAGCTGCATCTGATAATCGTTCGTTGCCCCATTGGATGATCTGATTAGATTCCTCGAGCTCTTGACTTATTTTTTTCGCAGCAGCCATACTACCTTTACCTGCATGGAAGGCACTGCCGACATCCTTCAACGTTTTATAAAATTCAGGAGCAATAGCCAGAACAAAAAAGGCTGCAAAAAAAGAGATGTTTTGAAAAATAACAAGTCGAAGTCCAACTTCGAATGCAATTAACGCAATTCCAAGCATCGAAATGAGTTCGAGTACGAGCGATGAAAGGAAAGCGAATTTAAGTACATCCATTGTTGCGGTACGATAATCCATGCTACTCGTTTTTATGTTTGCTGCTTCCTCACTCCCTTTTCCGAAAAGCTTCAATGTGATTAAACCTTGTAAGCTATCAAGAAATTTTCCTGCAAGGGCAGTGAGTTTCTCCAATTGTTCGTTCGCCTTTTTTTCTGTTTTTTTACCAATAATAATCATAAAAATAGGAATGAGGGGAGCCGTCACAACCATAATGACGCCTGAAACCCAGTTTTGCCAAAAAACGGCCGTTAATAGAATGAGTGATACAATGGATGATAAAATTCTTTGCGGATAATATTTACTAAAGTAAGGATCGATTTCGTCCACAACATCGGTAATAAGAGTTACTCGTTTACCTGATTGTCCTTTGATTGATGTTTGAATAGGGTTATTAGTATACTTCGTTATTAATGATTGACGAAACTCACGTTTTACTTTAGATGCCATCCCGATCCCGATTTTCCCATGAATATAGGTGAATAGCCCCCTTACTGTAAACACAGCTAGAAGGGCTACTAGTTGCAAAGTAACAGCTGAAAACGGCTTCTCTTCTAAAAAAATGTGCTTGACGATAGACACAATTAATAAAGCTTGCGTTACCGTCATACCACCAATTACAAACGCAGTAAATGAAAGAGAATATGTGCCCATTTTCTGTTTTTTGGCCATATCTTTTAGTTGCATCACCGTTTGTCCTCCTAGTTACCGTACATCATCCACTTTTTTGTTTGTAAGATACCGTTTATCTTTAAGAAACAAGCGCCAAAACCAATAGAATAAAGGCAAAAGAATCGCCATACCGATTGCATATCCCCATAGGAGGGAATAAAACATTTCGATATTTGTAAACGCATCATAAAGGGTCAGTTTTGGATAGACGATATAAGGCATATGACTCCACCCATAGGCAAAGCTTGCTAAGGCTATTTGAACGACCATCATTAGTACAGCAACCCGTGGCTGCCCAACCCGTCCTTTCCTCGAAGGCCACCATAGTGCACTATATCCAATGGAAAAAACAACAAGACTTAATGCAAATAGGTGCCATTGTCTAGCCATATTTTCAACCATCCACATCGCTTCTGGAATGAGTGTCATCGTTGCAGCAACAGCCATACTAAGCATAATAGGCCCTAGGATAATAGCATTTCTTCTATATACCTCATAAGTTCCCATTGCTTTCGCTTCTCTCGCATAATCGCTAAGGAATAGGGAGGATAAAAATAATTCCGCAGATAAACCAAAGCCGATGTGTGCATAAAGGGTTGGGCTAGTAAGCAGTCTGTCATAAAGAATATAGTGACGGTCACCAACTACTTCGACAAACCCACCAATAATAATCGGAAGTATACTTAACATCAGTGCAGGAATTAAAAGACCGGTAACTCCTGAAATGTAAGTGAATAGCTTCGTATACTTTTGTACCGAATAGGAATACACCATAAAAGCGCTTCTTATGATAAGTAATATGAGCACAAAGCTTACAGGAACAATCATGATCGACCCTAAAGTAAAGGCTGCATGTGGAAATAAACCGACAAATCCTACAACAAATAATACTAAGAAGACATTCGTTACTTTCCAGGAAGGATTTAAGTACAAGTTAGCGATGCTTGCTGCTGTCGTATCTTTCCGTCCAATATAAAACATGGACCAAAATCCGGCGCCAAAATCTATCGCTCCACCTAACGCATATAAAAACAAAAACAACCAGATGATGATAATCGCAACATAGGCTTCCATTATCATTTCCCTCCTCTCTATACAGATGTGGTTTGACTGTCAAATTCATTTATAAGTGGATTACGGCGGAAATAGTAACGCATTACTAGTGCTGTTATTACTAATAAGAAAACGTATAGCGAAATAAATATGACAAAGAATGTACCAAGGTTCGCTGATTTAGTTGCAGCTTCTGCTGTCCGTTGTATGCCATAAATGGTCCAAGGTTGCCTACCAATGCAGGCAAAAATCCAACCAGTTTCAATGCCGAGCATGGCAAGAGGTCCGCTTCCTATTAAAGGAATTAGTAGCCAATTCGGATATTCTCGTTTTTTAAAAACAATCCGATAAGCTAACGCTCCAAAGGACAGCCCTATTAGTAAACTTCCAATGCCTACCATGATGTTAAATAATGTATGAACAAATAGTGGCGGCCACTCATCCCTTGGAAATTCATTTAGTCCAATCACTACCCCATCAGTAGAGCCTGTTGCTAGAAAGCTGAGCATGCCTGGAATTTCTATACCGCCGACCACCCGATTAGCTTCTGGATCAGGTGTACCAAAAATAGCTAGAGGAGCATTTGACTGTGTTTCAAATAGCCCTTCAGCCGCTGCTAACTTAACTGGTACGTTATGATGTAACCCTACTGCAGATGTATGGCCATTTGTTGCCGTCCAAAGGGATGTAATTGCTCCAAAAACAAGAGCAACCATTAGCCCTTTTCTATGATACTTTTTTTCACTTTCTTTCAGATTAGGTTTTAATAACTGATAAGCAGCAACGGAAGCAACGACAAACGCAGTTGCCATATATGCGCTGCTTGTAACGTGTATAGCTGTATACCCGAAGGCTGGATTTAAGACTGCTTCCCACGGACGCACATCTGTAATTTGCCCATTCACCACATTAAATCCAGTTGGTGTATTCATCCATGACTGTACGTTCGTTATTAATACAGCAGATGCAGTTGCTCCAAGTGCGACGAAAAAGACACTAATAATTCTCATCGCAGAACTTAATCGACTAGCAGCATACACGTAAATTGAAAGGAATAAAGCCTCAATAAAGAATGCGAATATCTCTAACGTAAAAGGTAAAGCAATGACTTGTCCTACTACTTCAATAAACCCTGGCCACAATAATGCAAGCATGACAGCTACAATCGTTCCAGAAGGAATGGCCACTCCAAGTAAAATAGCAACAGCTTTTGTCCATCTCTTTGCAAGAATTCCATAATCATTGTCCTTACGAATGACTCTCAATATTTCAGCTATTAGAATCATAAGCGTAAGGCCAACTCCTAATGTCGCAAAAATAATATGGAAAATCAGGGAGGACCCAAACAGCATTCTAGCAAGCAATACATTATCCATCGTTCTCTTCCTTTCAAACATCATTTCCATGGTTATTCTTGTTTAAGGTGGATATTTTATACATTCGTTTTTTATGTAAAGCTTAATGATTATGTTCTTTTAAACACTACTGTTAAAATAATAGAAACAAAGAAATCATTAATAAGTGCATATGATAAATTAAGTGAAGGTGGTAAGTCGGTTATTTGGAATGTAATAAAGTTTTTACGAAGGAGAGTTAAAAAAATATAGGTGGGTTAATATGAACGCAAATCCAAAACTTCCATTATCTGTAGATGACAAGAAAAAATTACGAAAAGCAAAAGTGAACTTAGGCCAACTACATACTCTATCTATTTCTCAGCTTATGGAGATATTAGATATACCAATGGTAAGTGCGCAGCAGGTGAAAGCACTTGCACAATTTCAGCAACTACCATCAATAGGATATGAACTTGCAGATAAACTAGTAAATCAACTACATATTTATAGTTTAGAAGAAATAAGGCAAAAAGAAGGAGCTCAGCTGTTTGATGAATTAGAACAAGCGCTAGGTGTTTGGACAGACAGTTGCGTTGAGGACCAAATTCGCTGTGTCATTCATCATGCGAACCATCCAGGCAGTGAAAAGCAATGGTTTGCCTTTACAGAAGAAAGAAAATTATATCGGGAAATGAACGGTTATCCAAAGGATAGGCCGACAACCGCATGGTATGAGGCACAAAACAAATGAGGCAAGTCCTCTTGACCGTTATTCTCTTTTTAAAGTTTTAAAGGAGTGGGGGGACAGTTGCGAAATTGACCCCTATATTATCTTACTGTCTCTTCTAAAAGAAGATGGTATGTAATATATCGGTGACATCGCATTTGGAACAAGGGTGCAGCTAGAAAAATGTTGGGAAGAGAACACCAATCATTGGGATCATGATGAATCTTATTTTGTGTCTAGTGAGATCATTTCCATAGTAAATAATTTAGATAGAGGGTAAATAACATTATCCAAGAACCAATATTGTTGAAAAGTTTCAATTAAACTATCTGGTACTTTTGTACAACACCAACTCGAAGCATTCTTCTAAAACTGCAAGATGAACTAAAAGGAGCATAACTTAGAAATACTTAACATAGTTAAACTCCTTAATGGTTTGGTAAAAAACAAAAAATTTATTGCAAACGATATTTTTGATTGTCTCAATTTTATTCTCAATCATCATACCGTTTTTTAGCAAAAATCAGCACAAACCAACCAATAAACAGAAGTTCTGTAAAAACGCTGATTAATGTTTTACCAGAAATGGAATGGAAGAAAACAGGAACATTCACAACCACTAGCTGGAAAATTAATAGAATATAGAGTAGCTTTAAATACGACTTCATTTTCACCATGTTGGAAACAGGATAGAGAATCACAAAATCATTCTGCTCTCGTTTTAAAGGAAGTAATTGATATCCAGTCATAAATAGTATAATAGGAACAGTTAGCCACCCGTATTCAGGAAAGACCCAAACAAGAATTGTTCCAATTAAAGTTAATCTCAAATAAAGATAAAAATAATCATTGAGCCTTATAAATAGAAGGACATATAAGTAGAAAAATGAATTATAAGGTTGAGGAGGGATCCAATTTTTAATCAACCTAGTAAGGAACAGTCTTGGCCGAAACGATCTTTTTAAATGGCCAACATCTATATAAATGTTTATGAATCTATAATTTTTAGTTAACGCCTTCTCCTCTTGTTTATTTAAATATTCCCAATTTAGTCTCCTAGCCCCAAGTGGAAATATATAAAATGAAAAGCCATAAGTTAATAGAAGTAAACTAAGAGCAATGACCCAGTTACCTTTAAAGAGAAAATAAAATATTAAAGCATAGGATATTAGTAAATTTAGTTTGTGAATGAATCGTCCCCTTAGTGAATCTATCCATTGTTCTATCCAGACTAAATACACATTTATCATAACCAAACCTACAAGAAGTAGAAGAAACTGTACAGTTAAAATAATATTAGATTCGATTAGTGGGAACATGATGGCAATCACAATTGTCATTTTTAGTAGGTGAAGTATTCCGTTATATATTAACGTTTTAAGAAAATAACTAGAGAGATGAGTCTCCATTGGAAGTAAAAAAATAGTGTCTGCCTCTCTAACAAAAGTACGGATAGTAGACTGTAGTAAAATCAAGGCTGTAATAACAGAGGCAATCCATTCGGAAGATAAAAACGGTGGTATCCACTGAATGAATTTCACATAATAATAAACGAAAATGGATCCCAATATGAGGAAAGAATAAAAAACACTCATAAATATTATAGTGTAGTATTTTGTCATTTCTTTATAAAAGCTGCTTACCCTGTTCTTAAACAATTTTTTGATATGTATCCCCATAATAAATACACTCCCAAATTTTATAACATAGAGTATTCGTTATACAATTATCATTTCCTTCTTTTTAATATAGGAAGTAAGTAGTTATACCAGAAGAAGATCTAAACTAATGAGTAACCAAAAAATACGCCCAGTATTTAAAAGGAAATACTATGTCTTATTTGGGAAATTTATTGAAAACACTATTTCAAATATGGTGGATAATAAAGATAGGGTTACTATCGCTTCATTATTTTTTCAAATTGGACTAATAATTACAAATATTCTCATTTTATGGTAAAGTAAAGTATATACAAAAGGGGGGATAGCGACATGTGGAAATATTTTTGGTCAGTTATTACGATAATAGTCATAGTTACTTTAAATTTTGGATTAGCCACTATTTTTGATACGAATTTTATAGATTGGTTATTTCTATCAGGGCTTGCTGTAACGATGGTACTTTTATTCTTCCATTCATCAGGGGGCTTCACATCTGATTTAGCGGATGCAAGATTGCAAGGTGCCAATAATGATGAATTTTGGCCAGCAACAGAAGTATTAACGAAGATTGATAGACAGAAAGTTAGTTTTTCTCCTCGAATTTCCTTTTATGTTGCGCTTAGCTACACAGTAGTGGCAGGCATTGTTTCTATTTTTTATTACTTTGTTTAATTTTATAAATGAAATATAGATAAAAATAGCCCTCAATTTAAGGAGTAAAAGTAGATGGAAAATTTATTATTAAAATCCCACTGTATTTTCCCTTCCAATAACATAGAGGAAACTGCTCTGTTCTATGAAGAGAAAATGGGTTTCCAAGCAGTACATTATTTAAACGCAAAAGAACCGCATATATGTTTGTATCGAGATTCAACTGAGATTATCTTAACGAAAACAAATGGTCAACAAGTTTTACCGAATAGATCCCTATATGGCTACGGCTATGATGCATATTTTATAGCGGAAAACCAAGAAGCACTACTAGACGAGTTGATTCGTACAAATGTAAAGGTAGTTCGATCATTAGACGAAACAGATTATAAAAATAAGGAATTTGTAATAGAAGATATTGATGGTAGATGGATAGCTTTTGGAATGAAAATAAAAGACTGAATATAGAATTTAAGAAAGAAGGGTAATTAGTTTAAGAAATTGGGAGCTATCGTTTTTTTATAGTTTCAGTTTGTCAATTAGTTTAGTCGGTCTTGTTTTATTATTTTTATAAGTTGTAGTAAATAGTCAAGTAGAGTACTTCATTTGCGGGAGTGCTCTAATTTTTTACAATGCAATGAAACATTTTCCAAATTAGTTCGTCTTATATATAAGGTATTGTTGTGAATTTTTAGAATGCAGGTGAGTTTCTATTGAAAAAGTTGCATATAATTGTTAGCTTAACCCTTGTCGTACTATCAATTATTCTTTTCATTCAATTAAAGGAAGCTAATAAAAAGATTGAAATACATAAAGCTACGGAACTTGCTATATTTCGTGGTGCCATTCATGATTATACGAATGACCTCTCCTTTATTGGAGAATCACTGTTAGCTTATAGAGACGATTTTACTATTGAAGAAAATGAATTATATAATCAGCTATTGTCTTCCTACAGTCTTAGAATAAATAGAATAGGTACTAGATTAATCTATATAAAACATGTAAACCCAACTGATTCGTTTATCTATGAAGGATACATACATTTTATAGAAAATCTTCTATCAGATGAAGAGTTTATTAAATATACAGAAGTACAAAAGCATGAGATAGGCAGCATATTGAAAAAATACGGCATGGAAATATCTAACCAATTCTCAGGACAAATAGATTATGAGGATGAAACAAAAATGAAATTTCTATTAGAAATTATTAGTAATATGAACGAAGAAATTTCAAAGGTTCTAAATGAAGCATGATTTTAATTTTATTTGTTAAGAGGAGGGTATGAAGAATGATGAAGAAGATGAAGAGCTTGTTAATATTAATGTTTATAGTGGTTGGACTAAGTGGGTGCAAAAATATTGTAGAGGCCACGACGACTGGTACTTTTGATAGTATAGAAGAATATCTTAAAGTTGGAGAAATTGTCCTTGACATAAAAGAGTTAAACGGGGAAACCGTGTATACATTCGGTGCGAAAAAGGGCATTTCGTATAGTTTTGACTATGAAATAGACGTAGAAGAAGGAGATTTCCAACTAGAAATACTTTCTGGTGAACAAAAATTAGATTCCACACATTGGACGAGTGATACAGAGGCAGGTTTAAAAGTGACAGAGGGGAATAGTGCTGCTTTGCAAAATGTTGGTGGGACTTTGACTATCGAAAATGCACAAGAGAAAGTTTCTATTATAGTCAAAGGGAAAGAGGCAACTGGTAAACTTAAAATAAAATGGTAGTACGAATAAGATAGTAAATGTTTGAACATTGATTAGTAGTCAAGGTGGGTGGATCTTATGAAGAATACAAAACTGAGGATAATGTGGATTATTCCTAACGTTTTTTGTTATGTAATGTTCATTGGTTTCTCGAGTTTTGTCATAATAAATGCAGATGGCTTATACGAAATTGCTAGACTGTCCATATGGGTACTTACAATGATTTTTCTCTTTATCGTTTCTATTATAGGTAGCTACCGAATATGGTCGTGGATAAAGCAAGGGAAAATTTGAATTGTTTCTGAATTGTGATATGTTTTTTATTTCAGCTCGGTTCTAAGGTAGGCTCTTTAATCACTTTTGTTTGTAAGGGGTAGAAAGGTATTTTTTCGATAAAAAGAGCGTTGACCAAAAAAAGGTTAAACGCTCTTTTCGTCGAATTAACCTTTAGCAATCAACGAATCTATTAGAGGTGAGCATAAGTTGACAATCGTTCTTTCAGCAATTTTATTTTATTTTCTAAATGTTTTATTCTTTCTTTTCGTTGTATCGTTATTAAGTTTTATTTCTGTATCGATATTACTATTATTGAAAATAGAGATAAGACAATGGCTCGTACTTTTAGTAGCTCTTCCTATCATAATTGGAACACAATTTTTTCTAGATAAACAAATGGATGCAATTGAACTTAGAGAAACAGATATAGTTATAAAAGGAAACGGAGAAATAGTCAAAAACACAGCGAATAAACATTTAGTTACAACGGACAAAGATTTATTTATCGCGATTGATGGGATAAAGCCATATGAGGAAAAGTTTTCTTATACCTTTCAAACAGAAGATGGACAACAGCAAGCAATAGATATATTAATATCTTTCCATGAAACAGATATGGAAACAATCCGAAACAATTTTCAAGTTTTCAAAGAAGTACTACAATCTATCGATAACGATCCTGTGCGTTACTTTTCGAGATATAGTTACTACACAGATGTGGTTGAAAGTAGGTTACAATCAGAAATTAGTGAAAAAGTCGCTAGTTTGAAAAAAGAAGAACTGACTACGGCAATAATGGTAAATATAATTGAAACGGTAGGTGCGCAGCTATTGAATGATGAGGAGAGAAAATTGTTTTCTATTGAGTTAATAAGTGAGTGATGTTTAAATGAAAATAAATGGGGTGTGCAGAGTGGGGAGATTGTTTTTTTATAGTGATCAAGTGTTGGATTCTCTACACAATCGTTGCTTGGACGATGTATTGTTTGAAGGTAAAAGCCCTAGAGAAATAAAAATAGGCTACATCCCCTCGACGGAAGATAAAGAAAAAAAGTATTTTCATATAAAAAAGCAATATTATCATATGTACGGGGTTGAAAACATTTTGTTTTTTGATTTGTATAGTGAATTTGATCCTACAAAAATAGATGAACTAGTTAGTTGTGATATTATACATCTCTCTGCCGGTGATCCAATTGCATTTAGAATGGCGTTAAAAGAACGGAGCATCGATCAGGTATTAAAAGATTACTATACAAATGGAGGAACGATTGTAGGAGTAAGTGGCGGAGCAGTTCAACTCGGCAAAAGTACAAAATTATTTCATCTGTTTATCGGAAGTAATGAACAAAGTGACATCGATGCCCTCGGACTAGTAGATTTCGAATATTTACCACACTACAACCGGTGGGATGATGCATTTAAAGAGAAAGTAAAAGACTATGTTCAGACAACTGGTACAATTGTGTATGCAGGAAACGACGGAGATGGAATAATAGTAGAAAACGGGGAAATCCGATTGATTGGTGACATCGTGAAAATAACGAAAACAGGAGGCGCCTAAATGGATAGCATCATTTTTGACCTGGATGGAACGTTGTGGGATTCGAGTAAAACGGTACTAACTGCTTGGAATGAAATTTTAAGGAAAAAAGATGGTATCAATGAGCTCACAGTAGAAGACTTGCAAGGAACGATGGGACTACAAATGCACGAGATTGGCAAAAAGTTGTTTCCTTCCCTAGATGATCAAGCTAGGGAACAACTTTTACAAGAATGCGGAGATTTGGAAAATGTATATTTAGAAAATAGTGGCGGTATTTTATACGATAGTGTGGAGGAAACGTTAGAAGCGTTATCGGAAAAATATAAACTATACATCGTAAGTAACTGCCAAGAAGGTTACATAGAGACTTTTTATAAGTACCATCAACTAGAAAAATATTTCTTAGACTTTGAAAACCCGGGCAGAACTGGTTTGTCGAAGGGTGAGAATATTAAATTGGTAATAGAGAGAAATTCACTATCTAACCCAGTGTACGTTGGTGATACGGAAGGTGACTTAAAGGCAGCTCGATATGCTGGCATTCCGTTCGTCTATGCCACATATGGATTTGGAAAAGTAGAAGACTATGATTTTGCAATAACATCATTTGCAGAACTGAAACAATTATTTTAATGGAAGATAACAAGAGGTGGCATTTTGCAAAAATTATATCAATAGAGCATCGAAATAGGTTAGTAGAAAGTATGGTGGAAAACTGTGGGCTTTAATTGGCAAACGTGCCCTATGAATGTAAAAGAGTTCGTACTCTATCTTAATGAGAAAATAGGGGACATTTTACAAGGTAATTTAGTTGGTTTTTACGTCCATGGATCTTTAGCGATGGGAGGGTTTAACCCTTATCATAGTGATATTGATATTCTAGTTGTAACGGAGGTGTCTATATCAGTAGACGTAAAAAGACAATTAACTGAAGTTTGCTTAGTCGGCTCTAACAATCCTTTTCCAGTGGAAGTAAGTGTCCTTACGAAACACCAATTGGATAATTGGCAGCATCCTTCTCCTTTTGAATTCCATTATAGTGAGTTTTGGAGAGAGCGGTACGAACAAGAGTTGGCAAACGGCACGAATAATTATATAAATGAACATGTGCATACAGATCCAGATTTAGCAGCGCATCTAACCATTACGTTTCACCGTGGTATTTGTATTGAAGGTAAACCAATCCATGATGTGTTTCCGAACGTGCCAAGGGAAGATTATGTATCTTCTATTATAGGAGATTATGAAGACTGTTTAGAGAATGTGGAACAGGATCCTGTTTATTGTATATTAAATATGTTGCGCGTGTTTATGTATGTAAAGGATGGAATTATTTCTTCAAAGGAAGAGGCTGGTAGGTGGGGGATGACTATATTGCCTGAAGGTTTGATACCAACTGTAGAAAAAGCCGCCGCTAATTATGCGAATGACACGGAAATGTATTCTTTTAATAGAGAAGAACTCATTATAATTAGAGATTATATAAAGGATTGTGTTACGCAATACCGCAAAGGAGGGGTGAAATGAGAGGGGGTACTCGTCCAATTGTCATTTCTATTGCAGCAGTTTCAGGTGGTGGGAAAACAACCATTACTAAGCAGCTGAAGGAAAGGTTGAATAAAATATCGTACTCTCCTTCGACGATTACGATTTTGATGGACCGAAAAATATAATAGATTGGGTGGACAAAGGGGCAAATTATAACGAATGGGATTTATCACCACTCATTGCCGATTTAGAAAAATTATTTATGGAGCAGTATGAGTCCATTCTATTAGATTATCCTTTCGCATATGAACAATCTAACATGAGTAAATACATAGATATAGCTATCTTTATCGACACTCCTTTAGATGTAGCGATGGCGCGTCGAATGTCGAGAGACTTTCAAGGTAGCCCAAGTCATACGATCCTGCAAGAAATGGAAAACTATCTTTCATTTGGGAGAAAAGGTTATCTTGAAATGCTTAAAACAATTAAACCTAGTTCGGACTTAATCGTCGATGGTACAATGTCTATCGAGCATATCGTGGAAACTATTTTGGAGAAAGTGCCTACATATAAAAAAAGAAGGTGTTTAACATGAGTCATGTGAACGAGCTATTGCGAAAAAGAATCGGTTTATCAATGAGTGAAGAGATCACTTTACAAACGTTGCCTACTGTTTTAGAAAAGATAGCGAAAGAAATACCATTTGAGAACGTTTGTATTATCGATGATAAGACAACGGAGATTACAGATGAATATGTGAAACATAAAATTTTAAACGAAGGTGAAGGTGGCCTTTGTTACGAATTGAACTATCTTTTATATTTGTTTTTAACCGAAAATGACTTTCATACGAAGCTAGTTCGCGGTGTTGTTTTCGACCAGGTGAACCAAAAGTGGGGGTCTACCGGCAGAACGCACGTTGCAAATGTAATTACGGTGAATGGCAAAAAGTACATTGTAGACACTGGTTTCGGTGTAAACTTACCGTTAAAGCCAGTTCCGTTAACAGGTGATATTGTTACATCCAGCAATGGGGAGTTTCGTGTAGAAAAGAAGGAGACGGAATTCGGAGACTACATTTTTTATATGAAATTAAAACATAAACACGATGAATGGAAAATGGGTTACTCCTTTCATTCCGAAAAGGATGCCGGTGTAACGGATTTAAATGAAGTACAAAAAATCATTATCGAGCACCCAGAATCTCCGTTTAATAAGAAACCTTTGCTTACGAAGATTACTGACAGAGGAAGTATCGTACTAACAGAAGATTCTTTTACAGTGTGGATTAATGGTGAGGTTCGGAAAGAAGAAATAGATTCGGAGGAGTTTTTTCGACTGAGAAAATGTTATTTTGGTTTTTAAAAAGGAGGAAGACCTAATGATAAAAGGTATAAATCATTTTTTGTTTTCGGTTTCGGACTTAGATAGCTCTATTCATTTTTATGAAAAAGTATTTGATGCAAAATTGTTAGTAAAAGGTCGTAGTACAGCTTACTTTGACCTCCAAGGCATATGGTTAGCGTTAAATGAAGAAAAGGACATACCACGAAACGAGATTCAACATTCGTATACACATGTAGCTTTTACAATCGATGAGGCTGACTTCGAGCAAATGTATGATAAGTTAGAGAAACTAAACGTAAACATCCTTAGTGGTAGACCGAGAGACGAAAAAGATAAAAAATCGATTTATTTCACTGATCCGGATGGACATAAGTTTGAGTTTCATACAGGTACGTTAGAAGATCGATTGGAGTATTATAAAACGGAAAAGCTTCATATGGAGTTTTATGATTAGCTAACTTACTCATCTAGTTTTTCCGCTTCTATTATTTCATGCCATTTAATATCTTCAGGTGTGTAAGTAGGTGCATTTTTAGGAATACCGTAATAAAATAATGGTTTTCCATCCTTATTATAGGCGGTTGGATAAAGGAAATTAATTACCTCAAATGAGGATAAATAAAAGGACACACTTTCTCCTGCCCTAATTTCCTTTCTAATAACGTCAGGGTCAATCCCAACTTCTATATAGAAAACTTCCTCATCGGTTGATAAAACACTAAAATAGGTACCTTCACCATCCTTATTCCGAAAATTCATTAAGCCGACTGTTTGAAGCGAGTCTGTACGGATAGGGACAAAGGTAGATTGGGTACTACGATAAAAAACACCATTTTTTTCAGATGTTACGGATACATATTGATTCTCTTCCTCACTTTTATATACGAAAATAGGAGTAGTACTTATTTTCATTTCCTCTACTAATTCAGCATCTTTTGGTAGAAGTGGAAAGGCATTGGCGGCACTAAGTGGTGTTATTCTATAACCGCTAAAAAATAAATAGATAATGACGACAATGAATAGTGGTATAAGTACTTTGAAACGTCTCAACTTTTTCCCCTCCTTGATAAACAGTACTTTTCTATCTTTGTACTCGTGTATTAATCGTCTATTCGATGCCACTTAAAATCATCAGTACTGAAGGTAGTCGAATTTTTTGGATAACCATAATAATATAAGGCATTGCCATCTTTATCGTACGCAGTTGGATGAATAAAATCTATTTGATGACTGAATGGAAAATAGAAAGAAACCATCTCATCTGCGCGAATCTCTCTTCTAATTACATCAGGTTCAATCCCAACCTCAATATAAGCAACTTCATCATTGGTAGACAAAACACTTAAGTAAGTAGTAGCTTCACGGTCATTCCAAAAACTAATAACGCCTACAGTTTGCAGTGTATCTGAAACAAAGGGTGTATAAGTAGAGGTGCCACTCCGATATAAAAATCCTGTCTTTTCAGAAAGTACCGTTAAGTATCGTTTCTCTTTATCACTTTTGTAAACAAAGATAGTGGAAGACTCAATAGGGACTTGCTCTATTAGTATTGCATCTTTCGGAAGAAAACTGTGGCTATTGGCAGCATTTTCTGGAGTAAGCCTGTAACCATTTATATAGAGGAACAATGCCCCAATGAGTAGTAGGGGTATAACGATTAACCATCTTTTCATATTTATACACAACCTTCTATCAAGTAATTTGGACTATAAATCTATTGTTAAATGAGGGCAATGTTTTTGTAGCTCCTTCAGAAATTCTCTTTCATCCTTTGGAGAAATTTTCACACTGCCTAACATAGAAGTTTTATAGCTAATTTCTAATGCGTCTCGCGAAGATAAAATACGATAACCTGTAAATATGTCTCTCGTCCTCGAAACCTTCGTCATATCCTCATAAACAATTTTACTTCTAAACGGTCCGCCTCTTACTAATAGATAGTCTTCGGTAAACATATATTTAATGTAGAATATTGGCCAAAGAATTAGTCCCACTGAAAAGAAGAAGGACGAAATTAAAATAATTACCGCTGCTTTTGGAATTTCTTCATCAAGAAATATAGGTAAAATGGTTACCGCCCCAATAATAGCAATCGCTATGAAAATAAACACACCAAAAAAAGTATCTACTTTCGAACGAAACAACATTTCTAACACCTCCATTACTCTCTACGTATAGCTTACAATAAAAGGTTCATTCGAAGCAGAAGTAATTAGTAAAAATGGAAGGTTTTTTTAATTAACTAACGAATAATACCCTAAACCATTTTTAAGTGCACTTGACGATAAATGGCGGATGGGGAAGTAGTTAGGAAGTGTTCATTTTATGGAGACACCGAGGATTGAAGCGCGGTACAATTAATTTTCAAAGGACTATTTAGGCAATAAAAGAAACATATTTAGGTTTTATTCGTCTGATATTTAAAAGGGGGTGTTTTTATGAGGAGATATATTTGTTTACTTTTTTGTATAGCAATGAGTTTACTACTTTTAGCAGGTTGTAAAAGTTCTAGTAATAGTCATTCATCTAAAGTATTAGACTGGGAACCTACAATATATAAAACTGTCAACAATCTTGAAGGAGTTACGATGACAGTTAAGGAAGGAACAGTAACCTCGACTGGATTGACTGTAATATTTGAAAATAGCTCTGACAAGCAATGTATCTTTGGTGAATATTTTCATTTGGAAAAGAAAATCGACACTAATTGGTATCAAGTACCAGTTACCCTAGATGATAACTACGGATTTAATGATATTGGCTATGACTTGGATCCATCAGGTGTGGAGGAATGGACTGTTAATTGGGATTGGCTCTATGGAAGGTTGGATTCTGGTGAATACCGTATAGTAAAAAATATCCTCGATTTTAGAAAACCAGGTGACTTTGAAGAGCACTATTTGGCAGCGGAGTTTACTGTTAATGAAAATTAGTATTGTTTTAAAGAAATGAAAGGTTGTATTAAAAGTAAATGAGTACGTTGGCTTATTTTTGTTGAACTAATTTAATAACTAGGCGGCCTAGTTTAATAATTTTTATAAGTATAGGAGGTTTATGTGTTGAAAAAAGTGTTATTGTTAACTCTACTTGCTTGTATATTGGGTGCTTGTGGTCAACAAGTGAATGAAAACAGCAATAATACTTCTTATGAAGGAAAACATGAAGGAATCATTGTAAAAATAGAAAAACCAGATGGAGAAGGCAATCCTTATAAAGGGTCATACTATATGTTAGTTGTATCAGATGTTGAGAACATTAACATTACAGATAAATCAGAAGAAGAATTGATTACATTAGCTCAAGAAAATGATGGCGCATTCTACATTGTGAATCCAGATATGTATGAAGACTTGGACTTAGACATAGGCACACAAATTGTCCTTTATTATAATGGTCAAGGAGATTCGGACCCTCCTGTACGTGAAGCTGGAAAGATAGATGTGGTCCATTAATCCAAGAAGGATTCTCGCTTATTTTTGTTGAAGTAATTGTATATATGATATTGATATTTAGGAGATGGAACAGTGAATAAAGGTGTATTCAAAATTAGAAGAGCAAATATTGACGATGCTAAAGGAATATCAAAAGTTCACGTCGACAGTTGGAAGACAACATACGCAAATATTGTTCCTGACGAATACTTAAAAAAATTATCGTATGAAAGAAGAGAACAGCTATGGTTAAATAACATTCCAAATGGCGGTGTATACGTTGCAGAAAACAGTGAAGGAGACATTGTAGGTTTTTCTTCAGGGGGTAAAGAAAGAAGTGGTAAATATAATGGCTATGATGGGGAGTTATATGCAATTTATATCCTAAAAGAGTACCAAGGACAAGGAATCGGAAAAGCACTCGTTACCCCAATCATAGCTGAAATTATTGGAATGGGATTACATTCAATGCTTGTTCTCGTTTTAAATGATAATTCATCTCGTCTTTTTTACGAAAGGCTTGGTGGTAAAGTACTAGATATTGTAGAAGTCGAGATTGCAGGGAAGAAACTTTCAGAACTTGTATATGGTTGGGAAGATATAAGGAATATAGTGACAAGATAGATTACTATTTTGAAGAGTATTCAAATGAGCGATAATTTGAGTAATAGACCCAGTCGATAATGTAAGATTCGCCAATGGAAAGCGGCTATTAGTACTAATTTAAATTTATTTAATAGCTAACAGAGTAAAATTATATAAAAACGCAAAGGCTACTAAACCTTCTGCGTTTTTTTGTTTTATATACCCTGAACAACAAAAATATTATTATAAATAATAAAAATTTATTGTAAAACAATAAAACGTGTGATAGATTGATACATATAAAATGTAAATGAGGTGCAACAAATGAAACAAGTCTCAACCCTGTTTTTAAAAATAGCTGTTATTTTTATTGGAATGCCAATTCTTGCGCTATGTATTTTTTTAGTACCTGAAATAGCAAAATTCGCGGCAGGGTTGTATCCAACTATTACGTATATGAACTATCTAGTTTTTATCTTTTTTTACGTAACAGCGATTCCTTTTTATTTTGCTTTATATCAAGCCTTTAAGCTTTTAATCTGTATTGACAACAATCAAGCTTTCTCAGAAGTTTCCGTAAGAGGCTTAAAAAATATTAAAAACTGTGCAATTATGATCAGTTTCTTGTATGTGGTTGGGTTACCACTCTTTTATTTAGTGGCGGAGAAAGATGATGCCCCAGGAATTATATTAATTGGATTAGTCATTAGTTTTGCTTCCTTGGTAATTGCAGTGTTTGCTGCTGTTCTTCAAAAACTGTTAAAAGAAGCAATTGATATAAAATCTGAAAATGATTTAACGGTCTGAGGTGATGAACATGGCAATTATTATCAATATTGATGTGATGTTGGCAAAGAGGAAAATGAGTGTAACGGAGCTTTCAGAGAAAGTCGGTATTACGATGGCGAATCTTTCTATATTGAAAAATGGCAAGGCAAAGGCTATTCGCTTATCAACGTTAGAGGCTATTTGTAAAGCTTTAGATTGTCAACCAGGTGATATTTTAGAGTACAGAAACGATGAAGATATAGATGATAAATAATAGGAAATTGTAAAGGGGAGTTATAGATGAGTTTACCTATTGCTAATACGCAAAGTAAAGCTTTTAGTATAGTAAGAGCAACAAAGCAACTCTTTTCTTTTGGTTGGGAGCAAGCGTTATCCTGTTTGTTTCCAGTCGTTATATTTGCTTCTTTAGCGCTAACTCAAGTTATTCCGCTTCCCTTTCTTGCAAGATATGATTGGCTACTTCTCATTTGCATTTTGATGCAGTGGTGGATGGTACGATCGGGGCTTGAAACAAAGGATGAACTTAAAGTAATTACTTTGTTTCACCTCATCGGTCTTGCGCTCGAAATTTTTAAAGTACATATGGGCTCTTGGTCTTATCCAGAGGAAGGTTATTTTAAAATCTTCGGAGTCCCTCTTTATAGCGGCTTCATGTACGCTAGCGTAGCTAGTTATCTTTGCCAAGCGTGGAGAAGGTTAAATGTTAATCTAGTAAAGTGGCCTCCGTTCTTAGTCGTTGTACCGCTTGCTACAGCGATATATTTGAATTTTTTCACTCATCATTATTGGATAGACATTCGATGGTGGTTATCCGTTCTTGTCATTATCGTTTTTTGGAGATCATGGGTTACGTATGAAGTTAGAGGGACTCGGTACCGTATGCCAATCGCATTTTCTTTCGTATTAATAGGATTTTTCATTTGGGTAGCGGAAAATATCGCAACGTTTTTCGGAGCATGGGAATATCCAAACCAAACTGAAGCTTGGAGTCTCGTCCATCTAGGCAAAGTAAGTTCCTGGCTATTATTAGTAATTGTTAGCTTTCTTATTGTAGCGACATTAAAGCTAGTTAAAAATAAAATACCAAATTTAAAGTAAAGGGGTACTGTTATGGAAAGAATTCCAGCTCATATCGCAATTATGATGGATGGAAACGGGAGATGGGGGAAAAGGCGTGGACTAACGAGAAGCCAAGGTCATTATGCTGGTTCCAAAGCAATGGAAAGAATTATCGATGCTTCATTAGAATTAGGTATAAAAGTGTTGACGTTATATGCGTTTTCTACAGAAAATTGGAAAAGACCAAAGGATGAAGTGAACTATCTAATGGATTTACCTGCACGTTATTTAACGGAGAAACTACCAGAGTTTATGGAGAAGGATATTAAAGTGTGGATATCTGGTAATATTGAAGGTTTGCCTAGCCACACGCGAAATGCGGTAGAAACAGCTATGAGAAAAACTTCTAATAACCGAGCATTAGTCGTCAATTTTGCTTTAAATTATGGTGGAAGAAATGAATTAATACATGCAGCAAAGTCTTTGATTCAAGATATAAACATCTCTAAAATATCAACCAATGATATTAGTAAAGAAATGATAGAAAATTATCTATATACGAAAGGGCTACCTGATCCAGAAATACTAATTCGCACAGGGGGAGAAAAGCGGTTAAGTAACTTTTTATTATGGCAAAGTTCCAGCGCTGAAATGTGGTTCACAGATACATTATTTCCTGATTTTAATAAAGAGTTGCTATTACAGGCTATTAATGATGTGAGTAAAAGAAAAGTGGAAGCATAAATACTTAACTTCTAAATAATAATTATAATTAAGTATAATAATAGCTTTGAAGGGGTGTAATGCTGTTGTGAATTTTACTCATTGTCTAGACTTATCTAACCAGTATGTTGGTACAGCTAAAGGAGAAGTAAGAAATAAAGAAAACAAACAAAACTTTAATAGAGTTGTCATGTACTTTTTAGATCAAGCAGATAGCGTTGCATGGAAGTATTGGCCAGGGGATTTACAAGTGGCAGAAGAGAGCAACGTTAGTACAAAGGGTTATAATCTGCTACTTCCTAATAGAATAAAAGACATGCCAATAGAAGAAGGCATGCGAATAAGCTATTTTTCAATCGAATCCACTACAAAAGAAGTTTTATTAAAAAATAGCTCCCCTGATATACCTACAGATGTATTTGACTTTCAACTTTTAAACAATGGTAACGTTTTGTTGCATTCATTTGATAATGGTTCTACCTTATTATTTTGTGCATCAACAGAAGTTTATCATGACCTAGTAAAATTAACTTCGCCTAATTCGATTCTTCCAATTTTGAATAAGAGACCCAACTAAACGCCTGGAAAAAAATCAGGCGTTATTTTTTTGTACTTGTGATGAAAAATGCCGAAAAATATAGTGCTATATTCATAGACTCCTGTAATTTATAACTCGAATTATGACGCATTTTCGATTACGAAGAAATTATGTGTCAAAAAACACACTATATATTTCGATTTTTATGTCGTAATGATAGAGCGAAAGTCTGAGAGGGATATAGAATGTGTATCTATAATTAGTTACATTGTAAGGATTTTTAGAATATAATTCCCCGTTCTATTCAAGGGGGTGACTTTGTACATAGGGGAAAATTCTTAGAAATTCCTTACAGTATCGAAAATAAGGGGTGTATGTAAAAAAATGGGGAAAAGATTACCAAAAATATTTATTAATTTAATGGTACTTTCATTAATTATCTCTATGTTTGCGTTTGGGGCTAGTGCAAATGGAGGTAAGCAGGTTGAAGTAAAAGAATTACCTTTAGCAGAACTGTTTGGTGAAATTGAACTTTCGTCAAGTAAACCAACTACAGTTATTGTTGAGTTACAAGCGGAATCTATTGTAGAAGCAAAACATAAAGGGAAGAGCCAATCAAAAGGAAAATTAAAAGCAGAAAGAGATAAAGTAATCTCTTCTTTACAAGGAAAAGTTAGCAACGCAAAAGTAAATCGTGAATATGATCACGTATTTTCTGGTTTCTCTGTGGAATTACCTGCAAATGAAATCATTCAATTATTGGCAACTCCAGGAGTTAAGGCGGTTTACCCGAACGTTCATTATACTGCAGATGTAATCTCAGCAGAAGAAATTTCTGCGGAAACATTTAGTCCAGCGATGATGGAAAGTGCTCCGTTTATTGGATCAAATGATGCTTGGGATGCAGGGTTTACTGGCGAAGGTGTAACAGTAGCAATCATTGATACTGGTGTAGACTACACTCATCCTGATTTAGCTCACGCTTTCGCTGACTATAAAGGATTTGACTTTGTTGATGACGATAATGACCCTCAAGAAGGGCCAGGTCAATACCATGGTACCCACGTAGCTGGTACAGTTGCAGCGAATGGGGAAATTAAAGGTGTTGCTCCAGAAGCTAGCCTAATTGCATATCGAGTATTAGGTCCTAACGGTGGAACAACCGAAGATGTAGTAGCTAGTGTTGAGCTTGCTGTTCAAGACGGGGTTGACGTTATGAATTTATCTTTAGGTAACACACTAAATAACCCTGATTGGGCTACTTCGATTGCACTTGATTGGGCGATGGCAGAAGGGGTAGTTGCTGTTACTTCTAATGGTAACGCTGGTCCTAATAACTGGACTGTAGGATCCCCAGGAACATCTCGTGATGCTATTTCGGTAGGTGCAACTCGCTTACCTTATAATGTCTATACTTCAGAAATTTCAACATCAGAAGGTGTTGAATATCCGAGTGCAAAAGTAATGGGCTTCCCGTCTGATGAGGAGTTACTTAGCCTAAATGATGGTGAATATGAGTTTGTATTTGTTGGCTTAGGTTCAGAAGAAGATTTCGAAGAAAAAGACCTAGAAGGGAAGATAGCATTAATTAGCCGTGGAGAATTTGCATTTGTTGATAAAGCTACAAATGCTAAGAATGCAGGTGCTGTAGGTGCGATTATTTTCAATAACGTAGCTGGAGAGCAGCCAGATGTACCAGGTATGGCTGTACCAACGATTAAAACTACGTTAGCTGACGGTCAAAAGTTACTCGCAGAGCTAGAAGCTGGAAATAACACAGTTTCATTCAATATTGAATTCGATAAAGCAGTAGGAGAAACAATGGCTGACTTCTCATCCCGTGGTCCAGTAACACTTACTTGGATGATCAAGCCAGATGTATCTGCACCTGGTGTGAATATCGTAAGTACGTACCCAGGTGAAAGTTATGCTGCACTTCAAGGGACTAGTATGGCATCACCACACGTAGCTGGGGCAGCAGCACTACTTCTTCAGGCTCATCCTAATTGGGGTACAGAAGATGTTAAAGCAGCTTTAATGAATACAGCAGTGGATGTTATCAACCCAGCAACTGGTGAGGCATACCCACACAATACACAAGGAGCTGGAAGTATTCGCGTGCTAGATGCTATTAATACTAAAACGTTAGTAGCTCCTGGAAGCCATTCTTTCGGTAAATTTGTAAAAGAAAGTGGCAAGCAAGTGGAAAGACAAAGTTTTGAGATTAAAAATCTTTCAAAAGAGAGAAAACGCTATAGCTTTGATGTGCAGTTTGATGGAAATCCAACTGGTATTAAAGTAATGACAAGTAATAATTTACAAGTTCAACCTGGTAAAACACAGCAAGTTAACTTTAATGTTCAAGTGGATACTTCAAAATTAGAACCAGGGTATTATGAAGGAACAATTACTGTAAGTGATGGCACTCAATCTATTGAAGTACCAACAATCTTATTTGTAGGAGAGCCAGATTATCCTCGTGTGACTGGTGCATTTATGGGGAAAGAGGCTGACGGTTCTTATTATGTAGGATCATATTTACCTGGTGGAGCAGAAGTAATCGAGTATGATATTTATGTATTAGGACCTGGTAATACAATTGGTGGGTTTGTTGATACAATTGGATCATTTGAAAACGTATCAGCGCCAATTCATGAATTTAATTGGGATGGAACAGTTCAAAACGGAATTGACCTTCCAAATGGCGATTGGGTACTTGGAGTGTATGTAGAAAAAGCAGGTGTAACGGAATATAAAGCATATTTAGTTACGAAAAACTAATGTAAAAGAAAATCTCAGTTAGCTAAAGTTTAACTGAGGTTTTCTTTCTTTTTTTATTCTGTCTCAATATCAAAAGTATACTTTGTTAATGAGATAGAATTACAGTTAAATATTTAACTTCCTATAATTTATATTATGTAAACTAGTTAAAATTTTTACTTATCTGAAAATGTTAACTACTAATGTTAATCACTATTAAGAACCTCCCTCTTCAAGTTCATTATTAATTCTGGTTTCAAAATAGCGATTGCTTTATACGTTTTAGTTTTAATTCGTTGTATTCACTTATGATGGTGATTTATATTCTTAGATGTTTTTACACATGCGGTTATCGTGGACTTTAAAATTCAACTTTGAATAAGATTTTCTGCATAGAGTTTTTATCATTTATGGGTTTATACATGTTTAGCTGCTGTTTTGCTTTGTTATCAAAAAATTTACATAAAGTTTCTTTATATCCCTTAAATAAATAAAATTAGATTTATAAGCGTTTCTTCCCTTCCAGTCCAACTTTTCTTATTTAATAATGAAAAAGGTCTTTTGCATAGCAAAAGACCAATATGATTAAGGTATTTTTATTACTTGCCCAACGAAGATCATATCGCTATTTAGCCCATTTAGTTCTTTTATTGCGTTTACAGTTGTATTAAATTGTTGGGATATTTTATATAAACTATCACCAGAAACCACTGTATATGTTTGGTAAATAGGTTGTTCTGGCATCGTATCCCCCACATTATCCCTTTGTTGAGAACTAGCTGCAGTCCATAGCGGATAACTATTCCAGACATTTGTATTTTCTTGACCGATACTCCAATGGCCTAACCCTTTAATACCGTGTTTTTGAACGAGTGAGGCCTTTGCTTTATACGATTCATCGTTTTCAAACCAAATTGTATACGTTCCTGCAGGTAAAGCTCGTCCTAGAACGTATGTTTTAGGGTCGGTTTCTTTAATTGTTACGATTGCTTTAGCAGATTGCGTTTTTTCATCAAAGGTTACTGTACTATCATAAGTGTTAATCATCTGATTTATTTGGGAGTTAGATAATGCATTTCCACCTTGACTTTGCCCCTCTATCCAGTATCGACCATAGTGAGCTAAACCAATGACAATTTTATCTCTAGGGACACCTTGATTAATAGCATATTGAATAGAACGTTGTACAAACGAGTAGCTTGCAACCGGCCCAGGGTTGCTTCCTTGATAACTTTCATCATAGGTCATAATCATGAGATAGTCAGCATGCTTCGCTAAGCTTGCATAGTCATATGCTCCATGCCAGCCTGTTGTCCACCCGTTCGGATTAGCAGCAACTGCAACTGACACTTCCTTGGAGGAAGGTAGCTTTTCTCTAACTAATTTAACAAATTCGGTAAAGTTTGCCCGGTCAGCATGTGTAATGTTTTCAATATCAATATTTATCCCGTTTAGATTATAGCGCATAACGGCATCGCGAATTTGCTCTGCTGCCTGCTCGCGGTTAGCTAACATACTTCTCCCTATTTCACGGTCCCAATGATTACTTAAGAACGGTACTACTCGAATGCCTTGATTTTGCATATTAGATATAAAAGTTTGATCAACTTGATACGTAAGTTTCAGCGTGCCATCCGGATTAATATCAAAATAACTAGGTGATACAGTATTCATTGAACGGTTTGTACGTAACACTTGATTAGTAAATCCTTTAGGGTCACCGAAATAAACATATCCTAAGTTAACGGATTCACTAGCTAAAATAGGTAAACGTAGAATTTGGTCCACGAATATTGTATCACTTTTCAGATTGTTTACTTGTCTAATTCCTTCAACTGTTGTATTGAATCTTTTTGCAATCATTGATAATGAATCTCCGGCAACGACTTTATAAGTTATTGCTTCAGATGAAACAATCTCCGATTTATTATCAGCGCGATCTGTTTGAATGACGGAGATGTTTAATCCATTGATATGTTGTAAACCACTTACATCCATGTCAATATTAAAGATACCACTTTCATTTACTTGATGAGTTACTATTAACGGTTCTTTGCCACTATTGTCATCTATTGTAATGGTAATTGATGAAAGTGGCTCTGCTGTCCCTGTCATAGAGTATAGCAAACGGCTACCTTCCATAACATATCCGCTCCTAACAATCGTTGGTTCGGAGTATTGGGTAACTTTTTTGATTGTAACCGTTTCAGGATTACCGCTATTTCCAAAAGAATCAGTTTGTGTAAGTTCAATATCGATTGGTCCATCTGTGAATCCTGAGAAATCTAGTCTAAATACAAACTCTCCGTTTGAAATTTTTGCTACTTCCTCGAAAGTTTGATCGCCATTCGTTGCTCTTATGAATACATTACCACCTTCTTCTTCACTACTACCATTTACTAAATAGTTGTTTTGATTAGTTTGATTAACAAAAGGTAACGCAGTTAATATTAACTCTTGTGGTGGAATAGTATCTTTCACTATGAATAATTGTTTTTTCTCACCTATATTTCCGATAGGATCGGTTGTTTGTATAGAGGCAGAAATATCGCCATCATTTAGTGACCGAAGATCAACACGAAAAATAACATTTCCTTCACTATCTGCAGTTCCTTCATCAGCTATTGTCGTTTTCCCATCTGATAATGTTAGTTTTACGTTTGCATTCGGTGTTGTTCTTCCAGAAAGCTCATATTCCCGTTCGTTATCACTAAAAATAGCTGGCGTACTACTCATTTCTAAAACGGGCTTTATAGTATTTTTTATTAATTCATAGCTTGACGATTCACTATAATTGCCCGCTCGGTCATTTGATGAAATTTCGAGAATTAACGGCCCATCTTCGAAAGGTGTAGTATCAATAATAATATTGAATTCTCCGTTTTCCTTTCCTTTTCCGGATGCTTCAATTTGTTGTCCGTCCAAACCTGTAACCGTTATATTTATCTCCGCGTTACTTTCGGCCTTACCATGTAATGTATAAGCATTTTCATTTTGATTATTAATGTAATTATGGGTTAAGAGTGTTGGTTTAAATGGAGGAACTGTATCTTTCTCAACTTCAAGTATAGTAGAATCACTTAAATTTCCAACGGTATCTCTTTGTTTTACATGAATTAGTAGCTTCGAATCATTTAATTCTTTTAGATCTAACGTTGTTACAAATTCCCCATTTGCCTTCACTTCTGTTTCGGTGTTTATTTTCATCCCATTATCATCGGTTACCGTAATATAGATGACCGATCCCGCTTCTCCTTGTCCATTAATCGTAAAATTGTGCTGGTTTCCATTATTAGCATAAGGAATTGCCTGAACAGTTGGAGTTGATGCGAAAGTATCTTTCGTGATAACCGTTGTTCTGGTTTCGCTTTTTACCCCCCTATTTGTAATTGCGAAAGAAGATAATGATATGTCTCCATCCGCTAACGGTTCTAAATTTATTTTTCCATTAAACAGACCATCTTCGTTACTTAACATTTGATGTGATACTTGCCTACCGTTTTCATCAATAAACGTAAGTTGGATCTCTGTTCCAGGGTCACTCTTCCCTGTAACCGTATATGCATCTACTGAAAGTCCGTTAATTGGATCTAAATAAGTAAATTGAGGAGCGTTTGGAGCTTTCACTTCCTCTTCTACTGTCATATGAATTGGAATAATTAATGTCTGACCTACCCGAATCATATCCGATTGCAATTGATTTGCATCTTTTATAGCATTAACGGTTGTATTAAACCGCTTCGCTATAACTGATAAAGAATCCCCTGGAACTACTGTATAATTAGTATTCGTTTCCTCGAGGATTGGTTTACTTTCTTCCTCTATAGGAGATGTCGTGTCAAGGTTAGTTGTTGGAATAACTAACTGTTGACCTACATGAATAATATCATTTGTTAGGTTATTTCTTTCTTTAATGGCGTTTACGGTCGTACTATATTTTCTTGCGATAACAGATAAAGAATCACCAGATACAACTGTATAAAGGACTGTTGTTTCCTCTACTTTTTCTTCCTTGATTGGTACAGATTGCTGAGGTTCTTCAATATTTATTGCTAGAGGTATTGTCAGTTGTTGTCCAACTCTTATTACATCGGTAGTTAATTGATTTTGTTCTTTAATAGCCGTAACGGTTGTATTAAATTTCTTAGCAATGACAGACAAAGAATCACCAGATATAACTGTATATAAAATATTGTTTTCTTCTGTTATTCCTCTTGGTTTTTCCTCTACTACAGGAGGTACTTCATTCGGTTCTTGAATGACAGGTGAAGTACCTGGTATGACTAATTTTTGCCCGATAAAAAGTACATCGGATGTAAGGTTATTCACTTCTTTAAGCCTAGTAACTGTAGTGTTGAAACGTTTTGCAATGACAGATAAAGAATCACCAGATACAACGGTGTAAATAGTAGTATTATTCGTTAGACTATCAGCATTTACTTCTTTTTCATTTTGTACCTTATCAAGAGTTATCGGGATTTTTAGTGATTGATTCACTAACAGTAGGTCACTTTGTAAATTATTAAAATCTCTAATCGTACTTGTTTCGGTATTAAACCGTTTTGCGATAACCGAAAGACTATCACCAGGAACGACTGTATATTCGAAAAATGGAAGCTTTAATGTTTGACCAACAAAAATAGTATTGGAAGTTAATTTATTAAGTTGACGAAGCACTTCAACATCAATATTAAATTGTTTAGCTATTAAAAAGAGAGTGTCTCCACTTTTTACGGTGTAACCTTTTAACTCATCATATGTAATGTTATATTCTTCTTTTGACTCAGAAGCAGGTGTTGAGGCTTGAGTCGGACTAGCTTCTAAAGTTAAAGTTGATATTAGCATCGTACCGACCATTATTTTTACAGAAGTAATTTTAAGTGATTTAAACCTTCCATTAACAACTGTCTGTATTTGATCAAGCAATTGTTCTTTTCTTTTCGGCTTCCGACCTAGCTCTGTAGCGAACTCCTGTAACGAAGGGTCAATATAGACGATTAAAGTAAAATGATCACCTACTGGCCTTAATTCGTAACGTTCTATATTTGTCAATTTTAAGCACCTCTTAATCAATGGTTGGTTTTATTTTGTCACAAAGCATCTTGATAATTCCCACTTTACAAAGAAGCACCAAAAAACCACCCTGCTATGTAAAATTACAAATTAGGGTGGTTTTTTGTTTATTTTATTGAACTGTTCTTTTCAATATTATTTTTTACTGGTGTAACAACAGCATAAAGAGAATCTGTTGCATCTGACACGTTCATCTCAACTACTTTATAGCCTGAGACATTATTCCAACTGCTTTCAATAAATAACTTCTGATTATTTTGCATCATAACTCATCCTTCTTTACTATTTTTTAACTCACACAGAAGTTAGTATATTCAGCAGTTGTTAAAATGTGATATTTATTTTAAGTAATAGTTTATCTATACGAAGTTTATTTTGCAATAATGTTCATATTTATAGAATAGCAAGGATAGCTGCCTAACACTCGTACGGAACATTGTAGTGCTTCTAATTCTGCTATTACTCCTGGTATGAGAATGTCATCCATTCCGTGATCTACATCAATAACAAAAAAGTAATTTCCTAAACCTGTTTTCGTTGGCCTTGACTCGATCTTTGATAAATTTAATTTCCTCCATGAGAAAGCCGATAGTACTTGATGCAATGCTCCGGAATAATCGGAAGGTAAAGTGATCATTAATGTTGTTTTATGTTTCGTATAAAGTGGTGAATGATCTTTCGTTAAAACAGTATTGTTGCTAACTATAATGAACCGAGTATGGTTATTTTCGAAATCATGAATATTATGTTTTAATATTTGAAGCCCATACTCTTCAGCCGCTAATTCGTTACCAATCGCTACGGATAGCTCGTTAGGATGTTCCATTATATATCGAGCGGCCTCTCCAGTAGAATTTGTATACTCAATCTCTGCATGAGGAAATTGTTCTCTTAGAAAATTATGACATTGTGCAATCGCGTGAGGATGTGAATAAACTTTTCTCACAGCCTCCAAGTCGCCACTGTTTTTTTGTAATCCGAGTAAATGTTGCCTAATTGGTACAATAACCTCTCCGATAATTGGTAAATGGACGTTATGAAGCAAATAATCCATCGTTAAATTAACCGAACCCTCTATTGCATTTTCTAATGGAACAACTGCAATGTCTACCTCTTCATTGATAACTCCATCAATTGATGAAGGTATAGTTTTATATTGATGTCCTTCTGCATTTGGAAAAACTGCTTTAGCAGCCATTTCTGTAAATGTGCCTTTTGGACCTAAGTATCCTACTTTTTTCATTCTTCACATGCCCTTCTGCTTTAAAACGTTATTTTATAATAGTATAATACCTTTTAACATTTTAGCAAATTAAATTATAAATATTCATTCATTTCATTTTATTTAAAATAATTGTAGTAGCCTTATCTTTTAATCGACTATAATGGATATAAATATTTATTTTTAGGAAAGGTTGCTAAATAATGAGAGAGATATTACTCGGTATTTTAGCTTCGATGTTTTTTGCGGTTACTTTTATTTTGAACCGTTCTATGGAACTTGCGGGAGGTAGTTGGTTATGGAGCTCTTCCCTTCGCTTTTTATTTATGGTCCCATTTTTAATAGTTATTGTTCTTTGGAGAAAAAATTTAATGCAATTACTTCAGGAAATGCGCAAAAATCTAGTACCGTGGCTACTATGGAGCTTTATCGGTTTTGTTCTATTTTATGGACCAATTACATTCGCTGCAGCTTATGGACCCGGATGGTTAGTTGCTGGAACTTGGCAAATAACAATTGTAGCTGGTGTGTTGCTTGGTCCACTCTTTTATGAATTTATTCAAACTAATAATGGGCCGGTTAAAATACGAAATAAAATACCAGTAAAGGCATTGTGTATTTCATTTTTAATTTTTATCGGTGTTGTTTTTATTCAATTTCAAAATGCAGCAAATTTCACTCTTTCGTTATTGCTGTTAAGTGTATTACCGGTGTTAATTGCCGCATTTTCCTACCCGTTAGGCAATAGAAAAATGATGGAGTTGTGTAAAGGTAAATTAGATACGTATCAACGAGTACTCGGAATGACATTGGCTAGCCTCCCCTTTTGGTTTCTAATAGGAGGATATGCCTTCGTTACAATAGGTGCTCCTTCGAATGATCAAATTGTTCAATCATTTATCGTGGCAGTTAGTTCTGGTGTCATTGCGACAACGTTATTTTTTATTGCAACAGATCGTGTTAAGCATGATCAGACAAAACTAGCAGCGGTAGAAGCTACCCAATCTACCCAAGTTTTTTTTGTGATCGTTGGTGAAGTTCTTTTACTTTCAAGCCCTTTTCCGAACAACATTGCTATTATTGGTTTATTTATCATTATGATTGGAATGTTATTGCATAGTTATTTTTCAAAGAAAGGTACGACTAACGTAACTGTTATGAAACACAAAGAAAATAACATTTAAAAAGACCCCTCAATTTAATTTGAGGGGTTTAACTTATGCATTAATTTCTTCTGCTATTACGTTTAGTCTTTTTTGCACTTCTTCTTCTGGTAAGTCGTGTTGTGCAATGTAACGATTTCTTGGGTGTACACGACATTCATGCGAGCAACTACGCATATATTTATGCTCATTTTCTTCTGAGCTTAATATTTTTTTATTACATTCTGGGTTAGCACAGTTTACATAACGTTCACATGGTTCACCTGTATAATGATCTTTACCGATAATTACGTGCTCTTTTTGGTTAACGGGAACGCTTATACGCTCATCAAATACATAGCATAGCCCGTCCCATAGTTGTCCTTGTACTTCAGGATCCTTTCCGTACGTAACAATTCCGCCATCTAATTGAGCTACATCTTCAAAGCCTTCTTCTAATAGCCAACCGGAGAATTTTTCACAACGAACTCCACCTGTGCAATAAGTTAGTATTTTCTTACCTTCAAATTGCTGTTTGTTTTCTTTAATCCATTGTGGCAATTCACGGAATGAATTAATATCTGGTCGTACAGAGCCACGGAAATGACCTAAGTCATACTCATAGTCATTTCTAGCATCAATTACTACCGTATCTTCGCTTTTCATAGCTTCGAAGAATTCTTTAGGTTTTAAATGTTTTCCTGTTGTTTTATTAGGGTCCACATCATTTTCTAAACGAAGAGTTACTAGTTCTGGTCTATAACGAACACGCATCTTTTTGAAAGCATGGCCTGTTGCTTCGTCAATTTTATAGATCATATCAGCAAAACGAGCATCTTGTTTCATATGATTTATATAGGCATCTGTTTGCTCTACGTTTCCAGAAACCGTCCCGTTAATGCCTTCATCCGCAATAATGATACGACCCTTTAAACCTAGCTCGTTACAAAAGTTTAAATGTTCCTCTTTGAATTGTTCAGCATTTTCTATATGAACATATTTATAATAAAGTAAAACTCTATATGGTTGATTCATTACTAGTCACCTACTACTTTCTAAAAAATCTTTTAAATGATGTATAATTTATTACATTATAATAATATACCAAAAAAAATGTCTGATTAGCAACTTTTTATATTTAGGCAAATAAGCTCGAAGTCCCTTTTCAAACATAGAAATCACAACTATATACTTAATGTTCCTATAAAGGAGAAATTATTTCAGGTTATTTTTTTGAAAATATATTTCGTTTTACGAAAAACATGTTAAAATACGTTTAAATACTTTAGAAGATTGAAGGGAAAAAGATTGGATAAAAAAACTTGGCTAATTTATGGAATGCTCACGTTAGCAACAGCAACGTGGGGTAGTGCGTTTATTGCAGGTAAGTATGCAGTAGTTAGTTTTGAACCGGCAACAGTCGCTTTTTTACGGTTTTTAGGAGCAGCAATCATTCTTTTTCCTATTATGTGGACTGTAGAAAAAAATCGCCCAAAACGAACGAAAAAGGATTATTTGTTATTTGCTATTTTAGGATTAACGGGAATTGCCATTTATAACATTTGTTTTTTCTTAGCAAGTAAGCATGCTCCAGTAATAAAAAGTTCTTTATTTATAGCGGCTAACCCTATTTTAATTGTGTTATTATCTAGCATATTTTTAAAAGAAAAACTAACTAAGAACCATATTATCGGGATGGTAATTGCTCTAACTGGGGTATCTTTTATCATTACAGAAGGTGACTTTGCTTCCCTTATACAATTAGGATTTGAGCCGATTGATTTGATTCTTTTAGGGGCTGTTATTAGTTGGGCACTCTATAGCGTGGTTGGTAAAGTCGTATTAGCGAAATTTAGTTCTATTTCTTCGACGACCTATGCTGTTGGGTTTGGTACTTTATTTTTACTCCCATTTGCTATTTATGAAACATCGTGGGCGGATATCCAGTCTGCATCGTTAACTGCTTGGCTTTCTATTGGCCACATGAGCGTTTTTGTTACAGTTATTTCCTTTGTTATGTATTACTACGGAATTAAAGAAGTAGGGGCTGCCAAATCTTCTATCTTTATCAACGTTATGCCACTTTCTGCTGTGATTATGGCAACTATAATATTAGGTGAAACGTTCACACTGTTTCATGCCATTGGTGCTACTTTCGTCATTATAGGGGTATATGTAGCAATGAGAGTGAAAAAAGATAAAACAAATAAAGGCAATCGTTTATCTACAAAAAAAATTGGCGCATAACACATATATCTAAGAAAAACCGCTTACCTTCTGATTGAGGTTAGCGGTTTTTTCTCTTAATACATTTCAACTTCATAATCTACTTCCATTTCGAGTTCATACTCTTCAATCAACGCATCAAGCTTAATTTGAAATTCTCTAATTATCGTTCGACCTTCTGCTAACCGTAAATTTGCCTCTTCAATAATAGAAACGTCTTGAAACTCAATACCGTCTAAAATAAGCATCATCGCTTCATATTGTTTTTTTGCACCACTAACGTATATGTCATGTACTTGTTGTACCTCTTCTGTATTTGGCTTTAATTTCTCCAATTCATTTAATAGCTTTTGATATCTAGGTATTACTTCTAAGTTTAATGTGTCATATAAAGTGTAATCATCTGTATAATTATATCCAACAACACTATCAAACAAGTCTATTGCTTCTTCCTCGAGATCTGCTAATGGTAATAGTCCTTCGTTAACATATTCTGTAATATCCTTTTCGACTGACGCGGAAAAACAACCGGAAACAAGTAGACACATGGAAAGAAATAATGCAAAACGCAGCTTCTTAATCGTAAGTCACTCCCACATTTATATTTACTCTTTTTACATATGAATAAAAATAAATATGGTGCCTGTATACGTATTTTTTTAATGTGCTTTCTCTTCGTTTTGTAGTAGAATCTTCGGAAATTCGGAAACAATAAAAAGACCCAATTACAAAGGTAATTGGGTCGAAAAAAAATTTTTTCATAAGCCACCATTGCCGTAACTTAAAATAAGAAAGTTTTAAACCACACTCCTCAAAGTGGGTGTTCGCAAAAGTGTTCATGTAGTCCTCAATCGAGGAGGCATTACATTCCAACTATAATTAAAACTCCCTATTACAGCATAAAGGTTAAAACTTTTTATTATTACGTACAGAGTAGCTTGTACAATTATATTACAT
The DNA here is from genome assembly GCF_002250055.1 of Sutcliffiella cohnii. Lineage (NCBI taxonomy): Bacteria > Bacillati > Bacillota > Bacilli > Caryophanales > Bacillaceae > Sutcliffiella > Sutcliffiella cohnii. Next base: position 2,352,468 of record NZ_CP018866.1, on the reverse strand, counting down.
GATTTTAGTATGGAAATCAAGTGCACCTTAAAGATGCTCTACACAATATGAAAGAATAACTGCTAGTTCATCCTCTTCTAATTCAAAATCTAAATACTTGTTTGTAGCTTCTTCATATAAATGATGACTTAATAGTCGGGGACCATTATCATCCATCGCAATCAGGACTTTTACATATACTCCACTTTCAGAATATAGTTCGTCCTCCTCTTCAACATCCAAGTGCAAAATACACTCATATCTTTTTCCGGTTAATATTCCTGTTGGATCGACTATTTCTTCTATTTCATGTTTGATTATATTCATTGAATTCAACCTCGTAACATTACTTTTCATTTATTAATTGTATTAAGTTATTTATAACATTGTAGATAACAGTTAATGCTTCCTTTACCGTCATATTGTCGTCGAAAGCTTCTACATAATTTAGTGTGAAATTAATATCCCATAGCCCATCATTTTGATTAAACATGGCAGCAAACTTTAGTTCATCACTATGTAATATGTCGTTGAAATAACTTTTTATTTTGTCTTCATGTTTCTTTTGGACTGGTAACCCTATCATAACGTTATACGTTCTGAATATGTCATCGAGTTCGATGCATACCCCTTCAACTTTCAATTTTGTGAAGGCATCCATTTCGACGTAAATATACTCAGCAATATGATCTTTTTCTATTAAGAAAGATATCTTTTCTTCGAGAAAAGCGGAAGTTTCCATTGCAATAACTTCATCTGTTTCTTTATGACTTCTTTCTATGTATACATCTTTAAAGAGTAGATTCTCCATCTTATTGCCATCCTTTATCGTAGTTTCTCTATCTAAGTTTAAGCTTCGTCATCAAAGTTTGTTTCAAAAGCTTTAGATACTTTATCGAACTCTTCATCACTAAGGATAGGGGCGAAATCGCCTTCTTCTTCCACTTTCAAGAAGAAAATATCCATATCTTCTTCCGAATCTGTCTCGATATCGTCTACGAACGCAACAGCTACATATGTATGACTTTCAACTTCCATTGTTGCTAGTATTTCCATTTCTTGCTCTTCTCCATTATCATCCGTTATGGTAAATACTTCACCAATTTTAACTTCTTCCATTCCAATTCCTCCTTTTATACAGTCTTCATATATTATGACCATACTTTTAACAGAATAGAAGAGTTTTGTTCCACTTTTCATAAAAAATTCCCTAGCCTTTGTCACATGCTAAGGAATAACTGTTCGTTTTGTGAGATTTTTAATGAAAATTGCTCTAACAATGATACGGAATTAATATCCGTATCAAATAACGGAATATAAATTTTTTTCTGCTCTAAAAAGCTTTGTTCAATTAATTTTAAATATGCCTGTTCGTTTTCTTTCCGATTTTTCCAAAATGGATCCTGTACTTCTACTTCTAATACTTTATTTACGATTAATGTCTTTACGAAAATGTTATGCTTTTTTAACTGTTCAATCGCCTTTTTAGTTTCTAGGATTGGCAGTCTTTCTGGATTTAAAGTGAAAATATACCCTGTCAATGATGTATTAAGTAGTATCGACCTTACTTTTGCGAATCGATCTTTTCTATGTTGCAAGACTTGAAAGATTGGATCTTCAATTGGTTCTCCGTCGTTTAATAGTTGACTATAATTTTCATTTGTTTTTTTTCGTCGCTCTAATAAGCCGTCTATCCATACACTCATAAGCTCTGGTAACGTTAATAATCTAATCGTATGTCCAGTAGGAGCAGTATCAAAAATAATAGAATCGTAATGTTCACCTTCATCTAATATAATGGATACGATTCGGTCAAATAATGCCGCTTCTTCGGCTCCTGGAGTAGAGCTAGCTGCATCTATTTGTTTATTCACTTCATCTTGCATATGAGAAGACACAACGCCGCGAATGTTTTCCTTCACTTGATTGATATATGCTCTTGCTTCTTCTTCTGGGCTAATTTCAATTGCAAATAAGTTTGGGTACACTTCTTTCGCACTGTTTTTTAATTTTTTATGAAATATATCCCCAATATTATGTGCGGGATCGGTTGAAACAAGCAAAGTTTTGCGTTGTTCTTTCGCTAACATTAATGCAATACCAGCTGCACTTGTTGATTTTCCAACGCCGCCTTTACCACCAACAAATAGTATTTTTTTATGCTTATTCATATTATTCATCCTTTTTAACAACAGCGGAAACCGCTGAGTGGTGATTTTTCCATTCCCATTCGTAAATGCCAATCATGAAACTTTTCCATCATATAAGGATAGAGCTCAAGCGTGTAGTAAAAAGCGGGATTTGGTAATCCTAACGTTTCAGAAAGACAAAGTAGTAAAAATAAATCATCTTCATTTCTAAGTTCTCTAGCAACTTCTGCCCGGTGCTGCACAGATAATATCTCATCATACCATTGAAATATTTTTTTTATGTTGTTTATATAGTCCATCTGTATCACCTATCTTTCTAATGGAAAAGGAGCCTAGCATAAACTAGGTTCCTTTTGAATCATATTATTGCTTAAACGTATTATCGAGCGAATTGTTATCTTTTTTCGAAAGCTCATAAATGGCAGTTAACACGATCCAAATAGCAAATACTAAAATAATCGCACCAAAAATGAATAATAGAAGATTTGCATTTGTTCCTTGTAAACCAGACCACTCAAAGAACACTTGTTGAATCATCGCCCAAGTAGTCATTACTAATAAAAACACCATAGGTATGAACGTTACTAAATAGTTTCTTCCTTGGCGTTTGAGCCATACGGAAATTAATAGTAAACTTATTCCGGCTAATAGTTGATTTGTAGTTCCGAATAATGGCCATAGTATATAACCACCAGAACCAAATCCATTTGGTCCTTTCGGTAATAATACTAGTGCAGCACTTGATAAAACTGCGATAGATGTAGCTACATGTGTTTTCGTAATAGTAGGAACTTTATACTCTACTCCTAGCTCTGAAATAATGTACCTCATTAAACGTACAGATGAGTCTAAAGTCGTAGCTGCAAAGCTTACTACAATGACGGAAATAATCGTTCTTGCAATGTCAGCTGGAATACCGATTCCGGTAACTAATTGAGCACCACCGGCGATAAAGTTTCCAAGACCGCCTTGATTTGCTGCTCCAAAACTACTATATGCTTCTTTAAATTCTCCAATATTAGCAAATAACGTTACACAAGCAATAATAGAAATTAATGCTAAGAAGCCTTCTCCTACAGCTCCAAAGTAACCGACAAAACGAGCATCTGTTTCTTTATCTAACTGTTTAGAAGTCGTACCTGATGAAACGAGTCCGTGGAATCCAGAAATAGCACCACATGCAATCGTTATGAACATTAGTGGTAGCCACGATTTATCTGCTGCGTCAGGGTTTGTCATTGGCGCAGTAATTTCTGGATTTAAGAATAATAGTCCTGCGTACATAATGACTAAGCCTACAACTAATTGATGAGAGTTAATATAGTCACGTGGTTGAAGTAATTTCCATACTGGTAGTGTAGAAGCGATATAACAGTAAACCATTAATATAATAATCCATACGAAGAAGGCCATGGAAACCCCGTCTAAGCCGAACAGAACAGTAGATCCTTCCCCACCGAAATATCGAACTAAATCAATTTGTAAAAATGGTACTTTACTAGTAACAACTGCAGTACCGTACATTACTAGGAGTGCAATAATGGATGGAATAAGCATGCTTTTCTTTCTTTTGAAAACGGCATAACCTATCCAAATTGCTAATGGAATTTCAATTAAAACTGGTAGTACGCTAGCCGGGAATCTAATAAATAGATTTGAAATAACCCAAGCGAAAACAGCGTTAACCATTAGTACTAAAATTAAAATAATAAATAAAAATAATAACTTAGCATTTCGTCCAATTAACTTATTAGCTAACGTTCCGACAGATTGCCCCTTATTTCTAACGGATAGAACAAGTGTTCCGAAGTCGTGAACACCAGCAGCAAAGACGGTTCCTAACACTACCCAAAGAAGGGCTGGTAACCATCCCCAATAAACTGCAATTGCTGGTCCTAAGATCGGAGCTGCCCCGGCAACAGAAGTAAAGTGATGCCCCCAAAGAACAGACCTTTTTGTAGGGACAAAGTCAACATCGTCTCTAAATTCATGTGCTGGAGTTACAAAATTAGGGTCTAGACGATAAATCTTTTCGGCAACAAATTTTGAATAATAGCGATACCCAAGGACAAATACTATCGTCCCAACTACAGCTAACCATATTGCACTCATCTTTTATCCTCCTCTACCTATTTAATAGTAGGTATTAATTACAACTACTATTATAATTTCTATGTAAGCGCTTTACAATATATATTTAGATTCTTCTGAATATTTTATATTTAAGAAGAAACAAATATAAAAAGCCTATGAATCTCTCATAGGCTCCTTCACTATATTAGTCCCAATCGATAGTTAGTATCTCTCCTGTATGAGCAGAAATATCTAGTTCTACCTCTTTACCTGATTGTTTCAGCTCAATTTCATAAACATATATACCATCATCTTCATCTAGCTCAACTTCTTCAACCTTACTATCTTTAATTTCATTTAATGCAATGGTAATTGCTTCTTCCTTCGTAATTAGTTTATTTTTACTTTTCTCAGTTGAACTGCTATTTGACTCATTACTGTTGATCCATTTTGAAATATCATCTTCTACGAAAATTACTTCCCCAGTATATGCGTCGATATAAATTTCTGCGTCATCATCCATCCATTCTACTTCTACTTCATATACGTATGAACCATTTTTTCTTTCTAGTTCAACTTCTTCTACTTCGCCTTTTCCAACATAGTTTAATGCAATGTTTTTAGCTTCCTCAACGGTTATTATTTCAACATTACTGTTGTTAACCTCTTTTGTATTACTTGAAGTATCGTTGTTGTTTGCCGAAACGACAGCTCCAATACCTCCAACACTTAACACTGCAACTAAAATTATTACCCATTTTTTCATCTCATTTTCCTCCTTTTTGTTCTTCAAATACATCTTAACCAATGAATCTTATAAATTCAGAAGAGAAAAATGAGAATTTGATGAGAGAATAAAATAAATTTCTCCATTAATCTTCCCAAATAATATTCAGTAACTCCCCGCTATACGCATCGATATAAACGTATGCTTCCATATCTTCATCTTCAACCTCTATTTCCACTTCAAATACGCTTCGACCGTTTTGTTGTATAAGTTCAACGTCATCAATTTCACCTTCCACGTTAGAAAGTGCTATTGCTATCGCTTCTTCTTCCGTTAGTAAAGTCTGTTCTGTTTCCGGTTCTTTGATGTCTGCTTCCAATTCTTCGGCAACCCGGTAAAGTAACAGTGCTCCATTAAAAGCATCCACTTCCATAAGAAAGGATCCGTCCCTTTGGCGGCCTTCCACACGGTATTTATTACTTTCATCGTTTAGTAATACAGAAACAATGACAGTTACCCCTTCTACGGTTTGATGAATTATTTCATTTAACTCTGTTAAACTTATGACATTCTTTAAAGGAGAGGTTTCCTGTACATGATCTTCCTTTTTATCATTTTGTAAAATGGTAATGATATCTCCAGAGTATGCATCAATTTCAATTGTATATTTACGGTCATTATCATCTAACTGTGCGACATAGATAGTATCTCCACCAGTGTCTAATTTTTCGATATTAATAATAGTTCCAGTATACTGTTCGTGAATAATTGTTTTAATTTCCTCTTCTTCGAGTGCAGCTTCTGTTGGTTTTAAGTACATTGGAAATAAAATTGCTATAGTAAGCGTTAAAATAAACAATAAAATGACTACCTTTTTTCTGTGAAGTAACTTCATTTTATTTCCTCCCGTATATCTTTACATTCTTTTAAAAATAGAGTGAAAGTAGTTCCTTCATTTACTGTACTAGCAACTTCAATTTTACCGTTATGTGCATCTATAATAGATTTTGCGATGGAAAGTCCTAATCCGCTTCCGCCTGTTTGTCGACTTCTTGTTTTATCCACTCTAAAAAAACGATTAAAAATATGGGGTAAATCTTCTGCAGGAATACCGATACCCTTATCAATGAAAAGTAATTTAATATAGTCCTTATCTTTTTCTATATTTATTTGTATGGGTGCTTTACTATATTTTAAGCCATTTTCTATAAGAATAAATAAAACTTGCTTTAGTTGTAAATCGTTTCCTAGCACAAAATATTCGGTATGTGTAGTTACTGAAACATCTCGGTCAAATGCTACGGATAGTTTTTTAGCCGTTTCTGTCGTTATTGCAGTAATATTAATTTTTTCCGAGAGCGTAGTAGCTTTTTCTTGTTCATTTGTTGCTAACAATAATAGTTGTTTCGTTAAGTTTTTCATTCTTATCGATTCATCATGAATTGCATTTATAGCTTCTTCCAGTCGATTTGGATCATGTTTTCCCCATCTTTTTAAAAGTTTAGAATAACTTTCAATAACGGTTAGCGGAGTACGTAATTCGTGTGAAGCGTCAGAAATAAATCGACGTTGTTTTTCGTAGTTGCTTTCTAATATTTCTATCATTTTATTAAATGTTTCCCCCATCTGCTCTAATTCATCTTTCGGTTTTTCCGAAACATTTAGGCGTTGGAAGGTTCCTTCTTTCCGAATTCGTTCCATTGTATTTTGTAATGTTTGAATTGGTTTAATAATAATCGTGCTCAATGACCGACCTGCTAGAAATGCAGGTACTAGTACAATAATAGAAGCAACAACTAATACAACTTTTAACGTATTCATTGTAGATTCATAAGCTACCATTTTCTCACTATACTCTAAAGCAACAACAGTTCCATCTTCCCAAATAACAGGTATGCTAGCTACAGCATAAGGATTATTGTTATGGTGGATAATTTCACTATGTTGAGATAATGAAAATGTAGAGGGAAGTGCTCTTAGGTCTGGATCTTTCGTAATAATGACAGCTTCCTTTCCTGTATCCCGAATTACTCTTATGATGCCATTAGTTGGTACATACCCTGATAAAAGCTCGGATGCCCTTGCGGTTACTGTTCGGTCATGTTTAATAGAGGAAGCAATCGATTTTGCTTGATTGCTTACACGCTCTAACTCAGAGTTTGCTGTTAAATGATTAAAGGATAAATAAATACTACCGTTTACAACTAATAGTAATAAAAAAAGTAAGCCGGTCGAATATAATGTTATTCTTCTAGATATACTCATTTTTTACTTTCCCTCATACTATAACCAACTCCGCGAATTGTGTTTATTAAAGGATTTGGAAATGGTTTGTCTATTTTTTGTCTCAAATATCGAATATATACGTCTACTACATTCGTATCCCCGTAATAATCAAACCCCCAAACATTTTCTAAAATTTGATCTCTATTTAACACTTGTTTCGGATGTTGCATCAAATAAATTAATAAATCAAACTCTCGCGGTGTTAAATCAATTAATGTATTGTCCCGTACAACTTCCCTCGTTTGTAAGTTAACACTTAAATTGTCCATGGAAAGAATTGTGTCTTGTTGAGGGATAATATTTCCCTGCACTCTTAAACATGCACGAATTCTTGCAAGCAATTCTTCAATTTCAAATGGCTTTGTCACGTAATCATTTGCTCCTTGATCTAAGCCCATAACTTTGTCAACAATCGTATCACGTGCCGTCAATAAAATAACTGGAGTTTGATTACCTCCCGTCCTCATTCTTCTTAATACTTCTATTCCACTAAGAATTGGAATCATAACGTCTAGCAATAGTAAAGACCATGTTTCTCTTTCTACACTTTGTAGTGCAGATTCCCCGTCAGACACTATTGAAGTTTCATATCCTTCATGTTCCAGTTCTAACTGCAATACTCTTGCAATGTTGGCTTCGTCCTCAACAATTAAAATTTTCTCTTTGCTCATTTTTTGTACCTCTTTTTTTATATATAGTTATAGTTTAACAATTTTTATAAAGTTAAACTATATATCAACGTGTATGTGATTATTAAAGGAATGATAACACAAATAATCTTCGCCTTTAAAACAAAGCAAAATAAAAAGGCCTAACGTAAGTTGGCCTACCCGATTTGCTGTTCTTCGTCTGTTTCATTTAGTAATGAGCGCTTAGAAGGGATAATCGAAATTTCATTTTTCTTTAATAAATGCTGTATATGCTCTATTGGCATGGCACCGCGACCTTTACCATTTTCAAGTGTGAATTGAACAATATCTCCACTTTTACGAACAATTGTAAATTTTTCAGCACTATTAAAATAACCGTTAATATTAGCTGAGATTTGATATTCAGTACCCTTCTCATACATGTTGGGAAAACTCCCTTTCTACTTCGTTTTTATTTAGTATGAGAATATTTAACATGAATTATTCATTAATGAGTAATATTACTCTATTTATGTCTAGGATATTTTGCCACAACATGTATAGCGCTAGTAATACGTTTATTTATCCATCTTAAGTTTTCTTTATTATTTAACTTATTGTAGGCGTTTTGACGCCCTTCTTCTGTAGTAACATAATGACTAGGTAGAGTATTTAAACTCAATGCGACAATGTCTGTTCTACATTGTTCACACTTGCAAAATGCCTGATAATCGGTACCTAGCATTTGAACTGTTACAAGTGTTTCTACTAGTTCCTCCATTACATTAACTAATTTTTTTGACATGAAAAAATTCCTGCTTCCAATTAATTTATGGTTCTTTCAATGTGACTGACTTAGTTTAATATGAATCTTTTTTATTTTCAAGTACCTTGTCAAATAATTAGTTGCTTTCGATAAAATTTTGGATAATTTGTACCTCTTTACTATACACTTCTTTCCCTAAAGCAATTAGCTGCTCGATAAATTCGATATCGTCAAAAGGCATTTCTTCTCCAAGCTCGGCGTTTAAACGTAAATACTGTGAGCCTAATAATAATTGACAATGGTAAGAAACAGACTCTGAAGATAAATGCAGTGCTAAATCAAGCAGTTTAGGGGTTATTTTTAATGAGGGCAACTGAAAAGGCAACCATTGTTTAATCCCCCAATCAATATTTTCCGATATCGAAAAATCAATCTTTTGTTGCCCTGTCCCTAAAGATAGTATATTGATCTCGTTAATATTTTGTTGGAAATGATGTAGAGCTTCCGTCATACATACTAGTGATGGATTGTTTGCCCATAGACCTCCATCAATCGATAAATATCGATTGTTAATGTTGTTAGGTGGAAAATAAACGGGTGCAGAACATGATGATAAAACAGCATCCCATAATTGCACACTGTTGTCAGTCTCTTCCTGAAAGCCAAAATTTGAACGATGGACAAAAGGTTTACCATGAGTAATATCTACAGCTGGGATGAGAAGTGGTTTTTGAATGTCGGATAAGGAAAGGTCACCGAACGCTTTTTGAAAAAATCTCCTCAAATATCGATCGCTATATATACTTTTAAAAAATCCTACCTTTGCTTGTTTGACAAAAATTTTTTTGCCGTACTTTTTGTAACTTGCCATCAGTTTATCCATACTTATTTTACATGTAATGGAAGCGGCAATGATTGAACCAGTACTTGTGCCGGCAAAGCAATCGAATAGCTCGTAAATTGGCTTTTTATATTTGTTTTCAATTTCTTGTAAAATGGCAATGGCAAAGACTCCTCTTATTCCACCACCGTCGATACTTAACATCTTCATATTTTTTCACCTTTTATACAATTTCCCTTGCTTCAATACAAAGAAAATCACACTCTTTGAATGTCCTCTTAATAGCTTCTCACCTACACGGCGTAATATTCTATATTATGAATAATGCATTCTTCTTTACCGAAATGGTAATGGGTGTTTCCCCTAAAACTTCTCCGTCTCCTTGAATATGTAAACGAACATCACTTGATATGGAAATATTTATTCCTTGAAGTAACATTACTTCCTTTTCAAATATGTGACTGCCCATAAACACTTTATAGAACAGTTTAAGTAATTTTAATTTTGTTTTACTCGAAATGATGCAAATGTCTAATTTCCCATCACTATTTCTGGCACTTGGACAAATTTTTAAACCTCCACCATAAAATTGGCTGTTTGCTACGGCAATTAACCAAACGTCATCAATTATTTTTACGCTTCCATCTATATTTATTTTTACAGTGGAAGGTTTATAGGTTAAAAATAATCGTAATGCGTTAATAATATAGGAGTGTTTTCCAAGCTTCCATTTATTCATGTAATGTTTCAGCCTTGATCTGTTCGTTAATTCAGCTACTTGTGCATCAAATCCAACACCGATAACATTTCCAAAATGTCCAAAATTACTATGTAAAAGGTCGATTGTACCAGTATTCACTTGTAAAATTCTATCAAGTGCTAGTGCGCAATCATTCGGAATATTGTTTGCTCTAGCAAAATCATTACCAGTACCAGCGGGAATAACGCCAATTGGGATGGATGTAGCTTGTAATATATTAATAGTTTCATTGATGGTTCCATCGCCACCAACTACAACAACGGCACTGATGTACATGTCTTCCTTAAGTACAGTATTCCAGAGATGTTTTTCGAGTTTCCCTTTTTGAGGTTCTGTTACATAATAATTGTATGAAACCTGTTCCTTTTCCAACCGCTTGCGTACTTCTTCCCATACGTTTTTTCCTAGTCCATCTCCTGAAGTAGGATTCACGATAAAATAAAACATATAGAAACCCCCTATCCACGCTTTCTATTCTTTTCTTTAGAATACCTGTTGTATGGAAGGAATAACAATCTTTTTTTATTAGGATTGTTCGCTTAAACACTTTTACTAATTGTAAAAAAATTGTTGACAATAACAGCTCTAGCTCATATAATTACCTTGAAGTTAATTATCTCGAATTTGAAATTTATTAATTAAGGGGAATTAGGGAGGAATTATTATGGCAAAAACAAATTGGGTTTTGGATCCAACTCATAGCTCAGTAGACTTTTCAGTCAAACATATGATGTTTGCGACAGTTAAAGGTGGGTTCGAAGCATTTAATGCTACTATCGTTGCAGATCCACAAGATTTAACTACTGCTACGATTGAATTTACCGTTGAACTAAATAGTGTTAATACACGTAATGACGATCGTGACAATCACCTTCGCTCTGCAGACTTTTTTGATGTTGAAAACCATCCAACTATGACGTTCAAAGCAACTAACATTGAAAAAACAGATGATAACGAATATGATGTTACAGGTGATTTAACTATTCGTGGAGTGACAAAATCTGAAACTTTGCTTGTTACATTTGAAGGGTCTGGAATTGATCCCTGGGGAAATGAAAAAGCTGGATTTGCTGTGGAAGGAAAAATTAAACGTAGTGATTACGGATTAACTTGGAATGCAGCGCTTGAAACAGGTGGAGTATTAGTTGGTGACCAAATTAAGGTTTCCTTACAAATTCAAGCAGCAAAAGAAGCATAAAAACTTTCAACAGTGGAGGGTCATATCCCCCACTGTTTTTTACTTTATTTAGAGATTCTTTCCTATTCCAATTAACATAGAAATTGTTGAGCAACTAGTTCATAGGACTTAATCTTATCTTCGCTACGATGGACGTTCGTGATAATCATTACTTCATCTGCATTATATTGATTGATTAGTTCTCCTAGCTGATTCTTCACTTCAAGAGGATTTCCGATAATCATATTATGTTTACTAGCCTCATCTATCTCTTTCTTTCCTATAGACTGTAAGTATTTTTTTGCTTCCACTATTGATGGCAACGCTTCTTGTTTTTCTCCTCTCATCATCTTTATACTCCAAGCTAAATTACTTAATGAGAGTTCGTGTGCTTTGTCAGTGGATTCTGCGCAAATAACAGAAACTGTAACGATACTATAAGGTTCGGATAAAAAATTACTAGACTTAAACTGTTTTTTATAAGAGGAAACGATTTCTGTTCCATTTTTTTCACTCATAAATTGACCAAACGCATAACTTACTCCTTTTTCGGCAGCTAGTTGAGCACTTTTCCCACTTGTACCTAACAACCATGGTTGTGGTGCATTCATAGGTAATGGAGCTGCTGAAATTCCGGAGAAAGGGTGATCTTTCGGAATGTCGTGTTGTAATAAGTGCAGTAATGTTTGAAAAGAATCGGGCATATTTCGTACGTTCTCTAAAAAGTTGCCAGATAATGCGATAGAAACTTCTGCTGAACCGCCTGGAGCTCTACCGATTCCTAAGTCTATTCTATTTGGGAATAATGTAGCTAATAGGTTGAAGTTTTCAGCTACTTTGAACGGTTTATAGTGAGGCAATAAAATTGCACCAGAACCAATTCTTATTGTTTTTGTTTGTTGACCTATGTACGCTAACATAATTTCTGGAGAAGGACACGCCAATCCAGGAAAATCATGATGTTCAGCAATCCAGTACCTTTTATAACCTAAACATTCACCAACCTTTGCTAATTCGGTAGAATCTAAAAGCGCATCTCTTGCAGATTTACCGGAAGAAATAACAGCTTGGTCAAGGATACTCAATTTCACGGTACCACCTCCATATCGATAATTTTTCCATAGTTTGTTTATTATAACCTTTACTAAAAAAGCCTGCTAAAAATATAGCAGACTTTAAACGAATTATATGGATAGTAAGGATACTGTATCTCTTTGTTCTAAACCATGAACCATCTCTAACCATTCTGTTGGCTTGTTCTCTAAAACAGAATAATATCTCTTTAAAAATTGAACGATTAAATTTGCGGGTAGTTCAGTAGCGTTATTCATCGGTAAGAAACATAAATCTAATCCAGAAACTGCTTCACCATCATTATTCCATGAAGGATGAACATAATTAAATTCTAATTTTCTATAACCTAAATGAGCCAATACTTCACGACGAACGTAAGGATTCATAGACTTTACTCCACCAAAATCATAATGGTCTACTAGGTATGGGTTATATATTTCTGCAAACATTCCGCTTAATTGCTGTCCATTATCTTTTGCTAATGAATGTAAATCAACTAATCTTTTTTCTGCTAGGAATGGTCCTACTCCAACACCGTCTTTTCCAATAATCGTAAAATCAGTCATTGCCACGTTAAAATCTTCGTAATAACGGTATTCTGTTGCACCAACAACCTCGTTATTGACTACAGCAACGAACACACGAATTGTTGGATCTTCTAACGGCTCTTTCCATAGACTAAATTCAAGTACTTCTTCTTTAGGAAAGACAGTTTGCATTAATTGATGCATTTGTTTAAATAAAGGATCTTCTATTGAGGTGATACGACGATATTCCATTTTTTCATCTCTCCTAATCTTCTATCTTAATAAATGGATTTTTCCATTCCATTAGTGCACCATAATTACAAGAATCAGCATCTTCTAAATAATTCTCAACCACTTTAACAGGAGTTCTACCGGCTCTAAGTAAAAAGGTGATAACCGGATCTTTTAGCTCTCCCTTAACAACTGCATCAAAATATTGTGATGGTGTTAAAGATTCAGCCTGTTTATGAAAGCCTGGCATTCTCCCACCACCTAGTAAACGGGTTAATTTCTTTTCAATTACAATCTCATACATGGACTGCATTAGATGTTTACCAAGTCCTAATTTTCGATATTGTGGACTAACACAAATGTCAACTACGTATAACGTATTACCATTATCATTATGATTACGTATATACCCGTTATCAGTGATGTCTTCCCATGTATGATCTTCATTATGGTAATCTACTATTAATCCAGTCATAGAGCCAGCGATCCGGCCATCTACTTCAATGCAAAGCGCCCCTTCTGGGAAAAGTTTAACATGATTTGATAGTTGTTCCTCATTCCACCATAATTCGGATGGAAATGGTGGTGGGAAGCTTTCTTCTTGAACTTTCATGAGACTAGTGAAATCGGACTCCTTATAATTACGAATAATTGCTAGTTTCGGTTGGTCATTATCAAAAACATATAATTTCTTGAAATACAAATTATCTTCCCCCCTTATTGAATAACAAGTTTTGTTGGGGCTTCCCAGTCTGGATAAAGATCTGTTCTACGGTCCCTCCATGTAGTAACAGATCCTTTTTCTCTTACTTCGTATAATAATTGTAAATCTAAGTCAGCTGTAACAATCATATCTTGGTTAATCTCACCCTCTGCCATTATTCCTTTTGGGGGAAATGGAACGTCGTTTGGAGTAATAATCGCTCCTTGACCAAAGTTACCTCGCATAAAGTCAACAGTTGGTAATGAGCCAATTGTTCCAGTTGTCACAACGTAAACTTGATTTTCAATCGTACGAGCATGGCAAGAATAACGAACACGATGGAAACCGTGACGATCGTCCGTACAAGATGGACAGAAAATAACGTCTGCGCCTTTCGCTTTTGCCATACGGACAATCTCTGGGAATTCAATATCATAACAGGTTAACATTGCTATTGTCCCTTTATCCGTATGGAATACTTCTAAACTATCTCCTGCTGACATATTCCACTCATTTACTTCTGTAGGAGTAATATGAAGCTTTGCTTGCTCAGCAACTCTTCCATCAGGATAAAATAAATGTGCAACATTATATAATTTATCATTACGTCGAACGACATGCGTACCACCAATAATATGCATACCAGTCTCAGTAGCTAATTTAGTAAATAACGATAGGTATTGTTCTGTAAAATTAGGTAGATCTTGTATAGATAATGCTTCCCCATTTTCATTCCCTATCGACATTAATTGAGTTGTAAAAAATTCAGGAAATAAAACGAAGTCTACATCAAATTCTTGTGCTGTTTTCACATAATGCTCCACTTGGCGAGCGAACTCTTCGAAGCTATGAATAGTATGGAGATGATATTGAACGGCAGAAACTCGTAGTTTCATTATAATCTCCCCTTTCTAAAAAATAGGTAAGATAAATAGAATTATTTCATTAACATTATTCGATATTCCATACAAAATAACAAGTACGCACTTATTGTGCACATAGTGTCTAAAAGTATACTATGGGCACTTACTAGTATTTCATGTTAAAAAAACGATGTTTCTTATATAACACCGTTGTATTTTTATATATTATTTGATTTTTCTTCTTGATGTGCTTCGGAAGAAACGGAATCTTCCATATATTTTTTTCCCCATTCATACATGGAGTCTAAAATTGGAATTAAACTTTCCCCGTATTCTGTTAAAGAATATTCTACTTTTGGAGGGACTACTGGATATACTTCGCGATGAACGATAGAATCGGACTCTAACTCTCTCAACTGATTCACTAGCATTCGTTGGGTAATTCCAGGTATTAATGCTTTTAATTCTCCAAATCGTTTTGTTCCTTGCTTACCTAAATGCCATAGTATTAACATCTTCCACTTTCCACCGATTATGGCAAGTGTTAATTCCTTTTCGCAATTAAACGTTTGGTTCTTTACATTTCTCATTTTCAATGCTCACCTACTTTTACTAATGGTGTAAAATTTACCGAAATTCACTAGTAACATTATACAAATAAATATTTTTTATGTATATAATAACTGCAGTTTATTTAAAGAATGTCTTTAAAAACTAAGAACGATGACGAAAGGCCATCGTTCTTAGTTTACCTGAGCTTATTTATATTTTTTCCATAATATATTTCATCCATTTCATCTTGTAGCTTTTCTGTAATTTCTTCTATTTCCTCTGCTGATAATGAATCTTTGGAATATCCAAATAAATAATTGTTGAGATCAAACTCTTTTAATTTACATTTCGTGTGAAAAATGTTTTCTTGATAAATGTTAACATCAATCATATCGAACATGTCTTTAATCTCATCTGGTATATAATTTTGAATTGAATTTATTTCATGATCGATAAATAATTTCTCTCCATCAATATCACGTGTAAAACCTCTAACCCGATAATCCACAGTCATTACATCTGTCTCAAACGAATGGATTAAATAGTGTAACGCCTTTAACGGTGAAATTTCACCACAAGTTGAAACATCAATATCTGCTCTAAACGTACTTATACCCTCACTTGGATGAAACTCTGGGTATGTATGAACAGTAATATGACTTTTATCTAATCCCATCACTACTGCTTCAGGTAGCGGGCCAGGAGACTCTTCATATGATTCATTAGGTACTTCTACTATTGGACCTTCTGAAACTAAAATCGTAACACTAGCCCCTTGAGGAACATAATCTTGTTTCGCTACATTTAGTACATGTGCTCCGATAAGATCGGCAACGTTTTTTAGTATATTAGTTAGACGATCTGCGTTATACTGTTCATCAATATAATCAATATATGCTTCTCGTTCTTCTTTTGTTCTAGTGTAGCAAATATCGTACATATTGAAACTTAATGACTTCGTTAAATTATTAAAACCATGAAGAGTGACTCTTTGTTCTTGATTCCATTCCATGACAAGTTCCCCTCTTTCATTCTTATTCGATTTACTATATTAGTTAACATACCCAAACTTTAAGCAATATAAATATGAATTAACATTCAAGAGTAAAAAAACGCCTATGCAACAACATAGACGTTGTATATACCTATTTTTGATAAGGAATATTTAATAATTCTGGTACAGTAACAAATTCAATTCCTTGCTCTTGAAGAGAAGGGATAATTTGTTGTACTGCTTGAATTGTTCCAGTTCTATCACTCGTCCAATCGCCGCCATCATGCATTAAAATAATGGAACCAGGTTGTGTATTACTTAATACATTGTAGGCAATAATATTTGGCGGATCTTCTTGCCAATCTAAGGAATCTACGGACCATCCTACTACTGTATAGTCCATCTCCCCTAGTCTTTCTACTAATTCGTTAAACAAAAAGCCATATG
The DNA here is from genome assembly GCF_002250055.1 of Sutcliffiella cohnii. NCBI lineage: Bacteria > Bacillati > Bacillota > Bacilli > Caryophanales > Bacillaceae > Sutcliffiella > Sutcliffiella cohnii. Next base: position 2,335,689 of record NZ_CP018866.1, on the reverse strand, counting down.
GCGCTCTAAACAATTTTGTCCGATACCCTACAATTTCTGCGAGTGTATCTTCTGTTCTTTGAACTTCTGTTTCTAATGTTGCAATATCTCCAACTTCGACAAGATTAGGATGCCAGTATGTGTGATTTCCTATTATATGTCCTTCGTCTACAATCCGTTGAACTAGCTCTGGATAAGCAGCCGCTCTTGCTCCCATTAAGAAAAAAGTAGCCTTCACATCATTTTCTTTTAATACATCTAACAACTGAGGAGTGAATCGTGGATCTGGTCCATCATCGAAAGTTAAAGCTACTCTATTCTCCTCTGTAGACCCTCTTAACACAACAATCTCAGGGTATCTTTGTTGAAGAATAATATTAGATACTGGTCGTTTTATTCTCTCTACTAGTTCAGGACCCCCTTCTGGCTGCGGGATGTCATCGGGCTGTTGACGATTATCACGCTCTTTTTTCCAAAACCAAGTAGGTACTTCCTCTCCTCCCGAGCTATGGGCTGATAGTGTGGAAGGTTGTATTAGTAACAATAGTACGAGTAATGCAAATGCAATGCTATATAGCTTTTTCATTGTTGTTCTACTCCTCTTCAATAAGCATTCAATGTTTCAAACTTGAAGTGACACCATCAGCAGCTTCTGCAAGTGAATGGAAATTTTCATTCATAATACTACTTATTTCATCATTGGTAAGTATTCTATTTTGTGATTCAGTAGATGAAACTGAATTTTCTTCTGTTGGTGATTGTTTATTCCGATTATTATTAATCGCAATTAGAGTGACCCCGAGTCCGATACCTATCGCTGTTGTCCATAAGTTAGAAGTTCTACTAGTTGTAAACATACTTTTTTCCCAGCCTTTCTTATTTTAAATATGATTCGACTTTTTTAATCGCATTATTTAATTTATTTTTGTTTTTTTCAAACATTTCTTTTGCTTCTTTATTATCTGTTGCTAGAGCAAACCCCTCTAGGTCAGCTGCACATTTTTTTAGCATTGCTAACAATAGTGGTCTTTGCTGTGGTGAAGGAACTGTTATTGTATCATCATATAAATCAATCGTTAGTTCACCGTAAGAATCAACTTGTCCAACATATATGTTTTCTAACAAAACACCTAATTTATCAAGTTCTGTTTGTAACCACTGTCTATTTTTGCCGCTTTTTCCTAACGAGTCTTCAACAATTTTTCCATCTTGGATAACAGTATAAGGTTCCTTCTCTTCAGCTACTTTGATGTTTAACAATTTTGGTGTTAAAGGTAACATCTCTTTTTTCGGAAAAACACTTACATCGCCTGTTGCTTCTAAAATAGCGAATTCTACATCAGCATATTTAAAGATGTTTTTTTGACGTAAGGAACTTAAGAGCTCATCTGTTGTTAGTTTTTCCTTTTTTAAATTATCTTCTAAAATTTTTCCATCTTTTATTAAAACGGTTCCATTACCTTTAGTAAAATCATGAAACTTTTTACTTTTTAGTGCGAATAAATCAATTAAAAATAATACTAGGCCTATAAGAAGAATAGAAATAATCCCGTGAATGAATGGACGATCAGCTATTATAATAAAAGCGGACAAACCAGCTATAGTTATACTTGTTAAAAATTCAAATAAACCTAAATCACCGACTTTCTTTTTACCAACAAGCTTCGTTATTGCAAAAAAGAGAACGATGACTACGAATGTTTTTAATAGAACCTCTACCCATCCAGGCAAATAATACCACCTCTTTAATTACTTTTATATTGTGGTTCCTCTGTTTCAATTTCCACTACCCTCATTTGAAGGTCGTTACTTATTTCTTCAATCGTTATCATTGTTTCGTGAAATACTTTCTTTGCCTTTTCTTCCTCACTATTAATTGCTAAATGAGATAATTGTGCGTCAATATTTTTTAATGTTGCTACTGTTTGTTTTACGTTTGATATAACAGTCATTTAACTATCACCTTTAATCATTTAGTTTGGAGTTGACAATATTGCCAACTCCTTTTTTATAAACATTATTGATTATATTGTGGCTCTTCTTGTAAGATTTGTTGCAGTCTTGGCTCAATACTGTCAATAATAGTTTGTGTTTGTGTTGCCGCATTTTGATAAAGTTGTTTTGCTTGCTCATTATCAGTTTGTAATGCAAACGTTTCAAAGCTCGCTTGTGCACTCTTTAGACCAGCTACCGTTTGTTTTACCTGTGTCCCTACAGTCATGTTCATCCCTCCTAGTAATAAATTCGTGTATATTTTTCGTTAAAATAGAAAAAAAATGACTACAATTTCATCCCAAAATAACTACTTATTTCCTCTACATACATAATTTTTATTCTCCTTAACTGTTGAAAGTCAAAAAAGGTCAAAGTATAATATAAATACCGGAAGGTCAAATATAGTCAAAGTCAATTTAAATAAGGAGGTATATTTATGCTTTGTCAAAAATGTAAATTTAATCATGCAAATGTTGAATTACGCATTCAAGTAAATGATGAAAACAAAAAAATACACCTTTGCTCAAAATGTTACAAAAACATAAACAATAAAATACCTGTCCCTAACGGCTTGTTCCATAATAACTTTCCTTTTGGCGATTTCGCTAACTGGAATGGAACGGATGAACATTTTGACAATAAAATGAATGAGCCTGTAACAAAAAACTCTAATCGTGGTGGAGGTATACTAGATCAATTAGGGAGAAATATAACAACCGCTGCTAAAGCTGGTTTGATTGACCCAGTAATTGGAAGAGATAAAGAAATACAACGAGTGATAGAAATACTAAATAGAAGAAATAAAAACAATCCTGTCTTAATTGGAGAGCCAGGTGTTGGTAAAACAGCTGTTGTTGAAGGGTTAGCGCTTCATATTGCAGAAGGAAAAGTCCCTGCCAAACTGAAAAATAAGGAAGTCTATTTATTAGATGTGGCCTCATTAGTAGCTAACACAGGTATTCGTGGACAATTTGAAGAACGTATGAAACAAATTATTCAAGAACTACAGGAAAAGAAAAACATTATTTTATTTATTGATGAAATTCACCTTCTTGTTGGTGCAGGATCAGCTGAAGGCTCTATGGACGCTGGTAACATATTAAAACCAACCCTAGCTCGTGGCGAATTACAACTTGTTGGTGCGACTACTCAAAAAGAATATCGTCTAATTGAAAAAGATGCAGCATTAGAACGTCGATTCCAACCGGTTACAGTGACTGAACCGACATTAGATGCTGCATTAACGATACTAAAAGGCATTCGTCATAAGTATGAAGAGTTTCATCAAGTTAAATATTCAGAAGATGCTTTGAAAGCTTGTGTAAACCTTTCTCACCGATATATACAAGATAGACATTTACCCGATAAAGCAATTGATTTATTAGATGAGGCTGGTTCAAAGAAAAATTTAATAGATCCTATGGTAGATGCTGAATCGATGCAGATTAGACTTAGAGAAATTGAGACAGAGAAACAGAAAGCATTGAAAGAAGAAAATTATGAAACTGCTGCAAAACTTCGAGATGAAGAGCTGAAAATAGAAAATGAACTTAAGAAAGAAAACAAGAGTGTACCTACTGTTTCTGTTGAAGATGTAGAAGCAATTATTTCAGAAAAAAGCGGAATCCCTCTAGGTAAAATTCAAAATGATGAACAAAATCAATTGAAAAATTTAGAGGGAAATTTAAATAAGAAGGTTATCGGTCAGCATAAAGCAGTTGAAAAAGTTGCAAAGGCAATTAAAAGAAACCGAATAGGTATAAAACGAAAAAATCGCCCAGTAGGTTCGTTTTTATTCGTAGGTCCAACTGGTGTCGGAAAAACAGAATTAACAAAGTCGTTAGCTGAAGAGCTATTTGGTACAAAAGATTCAATGATTCGATTAGATATGAGTGAGTATATGGAAAAACATTCTGTATCTAAATTAATTGGTTCTCCCCCGGGTTATGTAGGCCATGAAGAAGCTGGGCAATTAACGGAAAAAGTGCGTCGAAACCCTTACAGTATAATTCTATTAGATGAAATCGAAAAAGCACATCCTGACGTACAGCATATATTCCTTCAAGTAATGGAAGATGGTCGATTAACCGACAGTCAAGGACGTAATGTAAACTTTAAAGATGCAATTATTATTATGACAAGTAATGCAGGAGTGACAGATAAAAAAATTACTGTTGGATTTAGTAACACTTCAAAAAATGAATCAAACAACAGTGAGTTTATAGATTCATTATCTGCTTATTTCAAACCAGAATTTTTAAACCGCTTTGATGGTATTATTCAATTTGATTCGTTAAACGAGAAACAATTAGTTGAAATTGTTGATATAATGCTTACTGATTTAATGAATGTTATGAAGGAAGAACATGGTATTACCCTTTCCATTACAGACAAAGCGAAAGTAAAATTAGCCCAATTAGGTTATCACCCAAGTTTCGGGGCTAGACCGTTACGTCGTATTATTGAAGAAAAGGTAGAAGACAAAATTGTCGACCTTATGATGGAAAATACTTGTGAGGAATTATGTATTGATGTAGATCATGAGGAAAGTATCGTTATAATAAAACATAAATAACCGGTAAAAGCTGTTCTTACTACTCAAGTAGTAAGAACATTTTTTAATATTTTTATATAGTAAATTTCAATAAAATGGACAATATAATTTATAAGATTTTATTTAATAAAATGAGGCGGTACATACTTATGAAGTACTTTAAACCTGATTTTGAACTGGATCACTTTTCAAAAATGGATGCTAATTGGTTGGAACACCATCGAGTAAAAACAATATTTTCAGATTTAGATAGTACATTAGCCATACACGATGAACCTGGTGGAGACGACTTACGAACATGGATTCAAATGTTAAAAAACCATCAGGTAAAACTCGTTATAGCGTCAAACAACAGTCAAGGGCGTGTGGATCGATTTTGCCAGCCTTTTGGTATTATTGGTTTTGGCAAATGCGCAAAGCCAGCTCCTTATAAATTACGGAAGCATATGGACGCAATAGGCGCTTCAAAAGATACTAGCGTTTTTCTAGGTGATCAATTATTTACGGATGTTTGGTGTGGAAAACTGTTGAACATTCGGACGGTTCTAGTTAAACCAATCGGAAAAGAACATGAGCCTATACAAATTGTCTTAAAAAGAAAGTTAGAAACAATAGTGAAAAATCGATGGTGAAAAAGAAAAACTGCTAAAACAACAAAAGAACATAGATAATAAAGAAATTGAGGTAAACAAGCTTTTCCCTAATTAACGTTCTTCCTTAGGAGAAAAAATAGAAGGTGATCATTCATATCACCTTCTAAATTCAAAATCGATATAGCTTAACAGATCATCTATTCCATGATTAAAAGTAAAGAAATGAGGAAATTGCTCATCATCTAGTAAAAGTAAGTGTGGGTCATCATTTTGAGGTAAAATAATAATAACTTCCTCCACTAGATGATAAAACCATTCATTTGAAACGGTAACTGGTTTTACGAGCGGAACTTTGATCATGTAACCAGTTTTAGGTATAGGATCAAGCTTCTTGTATACTCCGTCTATATTATTAATTATAATGGACGTTTCTCTTTGAATGTCACTTGAAGAAGAAAGCGTCTTAACTACAGAACTAGATTTATTATCAAAAATTTCTACTTTCTTCTCTCCTTCTGCTCCGCACACTATATTTCCGCAGAATGTAACAAGTAAAATTAGTAGGAATACTTTTTTATACATTTTATCACCTCTTCATTAGTCATATCCTAAAATCCGTTAGTAATGATACAGAAGCATTTATTTTAGCGTTTCCTACAATTAAAAAAGGTATTAATAAAAGTAATACCTTTTCTTTACACTAGTCATTATTTAATGATCTGTAAAAATGATTCGCTTTTTCCACAACATAACCACTTCCACCCTTATCTTCTACTCCTTCGATAAGAATAGCGGTCACGATATTAGGCTGTTGTTGATCGTAGGACACAAAAATACCATTTTCCGTACCAACCGTTCCTTGCTCGCGTTTAATTTCGGCAGTTCCTGTTTTTCCTGCAATAGCTTTTGACTCTAAATTAGCTTTTCTTGCGGTCCCTTCTGTTACAACTTGTCGTAAATATTGTTGTAGCTGCTTCGCATGTTCCTCGCTAGTTAATTCAGTCCATATTTCGCTAGCTTCTTCTTCAAAAAGTAAGGGCTTCATCATATTTCCGTTGTTGACGATACCGCCGTAAATATTAGCTAAATGTAACAGAGGTAATAAAATTTCCCCTTGACCATATGCAGTATCTGCAAGAGCTATCTCACTACTAATGGAGTTAGAATTAGAAATTTGCGGTGGTGTTAAATAATATTTAAATGGTAAAGCTTCACCAAATCCAGCTTTTCTTAATCCATCCACAAAAACATCAGTTCCAATTTTTAAACCTAATTGAGCGAAATAAATATTATCAGACACAACAATTGCATCTTTTAAATCAACAGAATGAATGGAGCTATCTACTCGAGTTACTTTATAATTGCCCCAGGAGTCATCTTTTTGCCATTGTTTTTCAGTAATTTCAACTTTTTCTGCTGGGTCTATTATGTCATTGTTTAAAGCAATCATCGATGTTAATAACTTAATAGTCGACCCAGGAGAGTATGAAGCATGGAACCTATTTAATAACGGTAAATCCTCATCGTTTGAAAGTGATATATCCAACCCAGGAGATAGGTTAAACACATATTCATTTGGATCAAAGGAAGGTAAGCTTATTAAACTACGAACTTTCCCAGTTTCAGGCTCAACTATTACGGCTGTACCTTTTTCTTCCCTTAATGTTTCGTATAGAGATTGTTGTAAATTACCGTTAATGGTTATTTGCACGGTTTCTCCATTTCTAGCTTCTGTCCGTGCAATTTCTACTGTACTACCGTCTTCCTTTTCATAATAAATACTTTTTCCATCAATCGGCCTTAATCTATCTTCTAACAATTGTTCAAGACCCCTTTTTCCTATCCAATCGGAAGCTCCATATTGCTTATCAGCATATTTTTCTAACTCTTCCGCTGTAATCGGGCGTATATAACCTATAAGATGAGCAAGTGACTCTCCATAAGGGTAAATACGGGAGCTTGCCATTCTGACACTAACTCCAGGAATAGTTTCCAATTCCCGAACGACTTGTTCGTCACTTAACGAATACTTCCTAATAGGAACAAAATGGTCTGGTTGTACCCAACTTTGAGAATATTCACTTTCGATATACTCTTCACTTAAACTCGTTAGGGAAGCAACTTCTGATAATGATTCACTACTAAAGTTTCCAGGAACAATACCGATTTCAAAAACTTCTCCGTTCGCAGCAAGTGTGTTACCTTCACTATCAAGTATTTCCCCTCTTACTCCTTTGAAAGTTCCGATTCTAACTCTATCTCCAGTAGACAATTGTGGCAAAATAAAATGTGTATCCCATTCAATAAACCAATCTTCTTGTTCGTCTTCAACCACTTCTTTTTTAAATGGAACATCGACCGAATAATCAATATTTCCTGCCAGTGTGTCAAATTGGATGGATATCGGGATGGATAACTCTTCTAGCTCCTCCCAAACTATGTTTTCATCTTGAATAGTAATCTTTAAATTATCTACTTGAAGATCAGCATAAAGTTTTTCGTACCTCTCCCCAAACTCTTCAAATGTGAAACGTTCTTTACTAGTAGTTGTTAAGTAATTTTCATACATAGAGGTGTAGTCCGAATTACCCCAAAGTTGTATGTAATCATTAAGCTTATTATATGGATTTGCTTCTTCTTCCTTTTGGCAGCCTATTAAGAATAAAAGACATGCTAATGCTATTATTATGTTTTTTTTCAAGTATTTTCTCCCCCCATTTATAAAGAAAACATTGTATATATTATACCATTTATTTGAAATTGTATGGTAATTGTTCGACCTTTCTTCCGTTCCTCCCCTTTGTTGTCGTTGCCTTTGTTAGTGCATTTAGTATGGCCTCTTCTGTAGCTTCTGCGGCCGCTTGAAATAAAAGGTTCATACACTCCGAATCATCTCTTAAAAAAGTTAGTGTTTCCAAAACGTCTGAAGAATTATGTGGTATTGTTTGTGCGTTGGAAAATGCAATGACAATGTCCCCACTTCCATTGTGTATATTGCTGCCTACCCGACTAAGGCCAACTGATGCTCTTTTAGCTATTCTTTTTAACTGTCGAGCATCAAGTGGTGCATCCGTTGCAATAACGATAATAATAGAACCAGGTGGTTGTTTGGAAGCTGTAGAGTTATTCTCTAAATTCTTTAACCCGTAACGTAAATAAGGAAACTCCTCTTTTTTACCGAAATTAGCTTGAACTAAGCAACCAAGTGTATAACACTTTTCATTTGAGCTAACAATCCTCGAAGAACTACCAATTCCACCTTTAAATCCAAAACAAACCATTCCTGTTCCTCCACCAACTGCGCCTTCTTCTACACGATCTTGAGAAGCGTTTCGGATAGCTTGAATAGCATGTTCTTTTGTTACGTTTAATTGACGAATAGAGTTTAAATAGCTATCATTACATTCCCCAACTACAATATTGACAGTTCCGGTAGTGTCCCCAATATCACTATTTTCACGGAGTAAATAATGTAACGTTCCTTCTGCCACTGCTGGGACACTAAACGTATTTGTTAGCATGATTGGAGACTCTAATTGTCCCAATTCTTCTACTTGTACTAGGCCAGTTGTTTTTCCAAAGCCGTTAATGGTGTAACTGTTTGCAATTACTTTTTGTTGAAAAATATTCCCTTCATGTGGCAATATTGCAGTTACGCCTGTGCAAGCATAATCCGTTCCAGCTAACTTTTCTTTTATTGTTGAATGACCTACTAAAACACTTCTTACATCTGTAATACAATTCTTTTCCCCTGTTGGTAACGCTCCGATTTTAACACCAAGTTCACGAATTTTTTGTCGGTTCATCATTATCCCCTAATTTCTTCTTTAACTAGTTCAGTGAAAGCCTGTTGTATCTTCCTCGTAAATGAACCAGGTTTCCCGTCGTTTATCTTAACTTCATCTATCATTGTAATTGGTACAACTTCATTAGTCGTTGATGTTAAAAATACTTCGTCTGCATTCAATAAAAATTGCTTTGAAACAGGCTGTTCTTTTATTTTCCATTCTTTTTGATGGAACAATTGCAATAATTTTATTCGAGTAATTCCGTTCAAAATATAATTATTCGCAGGATGAGTATAAATAGTATCGTCCTTAACGATGAATATGTTAGAAGAAGAACCTTCAGTTACTTGGCCATCTCTAAGTAGAATAGCCTCATATGCACCTTGTTCATGTGCTTCCTGCTTTATCATAATGTTATAAAGGAGATTTAAGCTTTTAATGTCGCATCGAAGCCAGCGTAAATCTTCCGCTGTTATTGCTTTAACCCCTTGTTGCTGTACATCGGATACATCGGAAAATGGTAATGGATACGCAATTAATAAAGGTTTTATTTTGGAATCATACTGATGTTTTCTCGGTGCAACGCCACGTGTTATTTGTAAATAAATACTTCCGTTCTTTACGCTGTTTTCGTTTATTAAGCGTACTATTAATTGTTTTACTTCTTCTCTTTCTATTGGTATGTTAAGACGAATTTCTTCAGCACTTCTATATAAACGATCTACATGTTCCACTAGTGTAAAAGCTATCCCGTTGTATACGTTAACTACTTCATAAACACCATCTCCAAATTGATAGCCCCTATCTTCCATATCTATCGTAACTTCTGACTTTTCCAAAATCTCACTGTTAAATAGTACCTTCATTAATATCCACTCCTAAAAATAGTAGTTTTTCACCTTGAAATGCCATTAGTATTAAGGCGTATAATTTTTTATGATTCTTGTCACTTATATCCTGTTATAGCGCACATTATGTACCTTGTTGCCGACAAGAATAGCACAATTAGTGCTAACCTTCAATCCATTATTTTTAAAAATTTCAAATTATGTTTCTCTTATATAGAAAACACACCGAATACTCTTCGGTGTGTCTATATATCAAAATATTTACATAGTGAACGCGAATACAATAGCGACACCAGCTCCAATTGCAAAGGCAGTGAGAAGCGCTTCTGCTCCTTTAGAAAGACCTGATACAAAATGGCCAACCATTAAGTCTCTTACAGCATTAGTTATTAATAGCCCTGGTACTAGTGGCATAACAGAGCCAATAATTATTTTATCGATTTCATGTCCAATTTCAAATTGAACAATAAAAAATGAAAGAAGACCGATAATAAAGGAGGCCATAAATTCCGCAAAAAACTTTACTTTAGTAAAGTGATCGATGAAATAAAAACTTGTAAACCCAAAACCTCCAATAAAAAAGGCTGGGAAAAAGTCAAGCCAAGTTCCTTTAAACATAATAAGAAAGGATGCGCTCGCTATTGCAGCTGCTAAAATTTGTACAAAAATTGGGAAGGAAAGATTTTCTTTCTCTAATGATTTTAACCTTTGAAATGCATCAGAGATAGTAATATCTCCGCTCGTTAATTGGCGAGATATTTGATTTACTCTAGCAACTTTTTCTAAATCGGTTGAGCGTGTATTAATTCTGACTAGTCTAGTCGGATTCTCTCCTTCTAACGATACAATAATTCCTGTAGGTGTAGAATAACTATGCGTATCAGGATAATCACATGCTAATGCCATTCTACTAATCGTATCTTCCACTCGGTACGTCTCAGCACCACTTTGCATCATTATTTTGCCTGCCAATAAACAAGTTTTCAAGACAAGTTCATTATGTTTTACTTGTTCATTTCCTTTTACCATTTTTTATTACTCCATTTCTATATCCTTCTAATATACTAATTGTTAACACCCTTTAACTTTTTTACGATATTTAAAAATAGCTGCACTAAAACTTCAGCAAATACTAAGCCCATCGCTATTGCTCCTGAAATAGCGAATGCTTTTGCAGCTAGAGGAATAGCTCCTAAATAATCATTTTGCGCTACGTGTCGCATTGAATTATAGGCTAAGCCACCTGGAACTAAAGGGATAATACCAGCTACACTAAAAATAATCATCGGCATTCTATTTACTTTAGCCATAATGTGTCCAACAAGAGCAACAAAAAATGCCCCCACAAAGGATGCCATTACAGTGTCAACATTTAGATCTTCTAATAGTACATAGGAAATCCAACCGATCATGCCTGCAATACCACATTTTATTAGTGACTGTCGGGGTGCGTTAAATATAATGCCAAAGCTTGCTGAAGCTATAAAGCTAAATAATAATTGAGATAGATAATAACTAATCATAATAAATGTGTACCTCTTTCAATTTATCTAATTAGTAATGTTACAACATTCACAAACCCATTTCCATATAGAAATAAAGAAAAACTCGCCCATTTGCGAGTTTCTATATAGATTACATATGTTTTACTAATAATTTTTATGTTTTTTTCTTAGCCTCGAATAATGACAGCCATCACAAACTTCATATTTATAGGAAGGATCCAACGTTTTCTTGCAAATTTTACATCTTTTCTTCATTAATTGAACATCTGAATTCAATCGTTCATGTGCTTGGTCACTGTATGTTTCTCTAATTCGTTCCCAATAGAGTGCTTCTGTCCTTTTATCAAGGCGATAGAGAAATAGTAAATGTAATCCTATAGCCTTATATGTTAACTCGATATTTTCTAAACTGTCATTTTTTAAAACAGGTTCTGGCAATTCTTGTCCTTCTGCAATACATAACATCGTTGAATACCATTGTTCCACTAATACTTGCTCTCTTGTTGCAAAAGGTAAATGTAAGAAATGGTATAATTCTTGCAACGGAATACGAGCTTCAATTATCGTATCTTTCACCGTTTCATAAAGATATTGTTCTTCCTGTAAACTAGCCTTCGTTGTACCAGGGGGGCTTTCGAACTTCTCCCATAGTGTAAAAAAGAGCTCTAATTTTCGAGAGTACTTTTGGAAACGCTCCAAAATAGTAGCTGTTGGTGCTATAGCAAACGTTTGGACATGCTCATCTTCTTTTTCTAAAAGCGTGGCCATTTCCCTTACATATTGAGTAAAAGCAACTTTTCCAACATTGTAAATTCCTTTTCGTCCTGCTCTACCAGCAATTTGTTTTACCTCTTGGGATGTTAACCGTCTACGCCTAATACCATCAAATTTTTCTGTTTCTAGGAAAACGACTCTTCTAATTGGTAAGTTCAATCCCATTCCAATAGCATCAGTAGCTACAATAATGGTCGTCTCTCCTTTTAAAAATCTTTGTATTTGTTTTTTTCTTGTTTCTGGTGGCATACTTCCATAAATCATGCTTACAGAATGACCGTTATTTTGTAGGATAGAGGCCGTTTCCAATACTCGTCTTCTTGAAAAGCAAACAATCGCATCTGCTTTTTTTGCATGTGTTAACTTAAATTCTTTTTCTTCCACTTGAAGTGGAATATCTCGTTTATATTCATTTAATTCCACCTGTGCACCGTCTAATAATTGAAGAAGCATGCTCTTAATATTATTACTTCCAATTATGTGTATTTCTTTTGCCCTTGCCTTCGTAATCGCTTTATACCAGGAATATCCTCTATCTCGATCCGCCAACATTTGAGCTTCATCAATAACAATCACTTCATAAAAATCCTTTTCATGAAACATTTCTACAGTGCAGGACACGTGCATTGCTTCGGCTATTACTCTTTCTTCTTCTCCGGTTTTAAGAGAACAAGGAATGCCTCTATTATTTAGCGTGTCGAATACTTCAAGGGCTAATAAACGTAGTGGTGCTAAATAGAGACCTGATTCCGCTTGTTCCATTCGTTGCAAAGCATGATACGTTTTTCCTGTATTCGTTTCCCCAATATGTAGAACATATTTCATTCCTTTATTGATAGACGCCTCATATTCTCTACCGAAAATGTCATGAAGCATTCTCTCTTCTTCTTCTTTTTTTCTTCTCTCTTCTGCTAACTCTTCTTCCTTTCTTATTGCTCGTTCCTTTACTTGTTGGTGATAAAGTTTTTTATGCTCACTTAAATCAAACGTCATTTCATTTAATAAAAGGAGATGATCGATATACTCTGTAACGATTTCTTCCATATACTCGTGAATTAGCAACTCTAAATAATGATTAACATTTTTCTGAATTTCTCTCGATGATAAATTTTTCTGAAAAAGGTCTTTATATTGTACTTTTGTCTCCGTATCTATTTCTTCCACTAACTGTGTTGAAATAAATTTTTGTAAAAACTTATATAGCCTTCTTTCGTATAAAAAATAATAGGTTTCATATTCAAAAGCTACGTCGCTCCAATGCTCCGTATAATGAACATTTCCTGTTAGTTCTGCAAAAAATTCTCCAACTGTTCGATAATCTTTAAATTCAAAAACTCCATCTTCAATTAAAATTTCTTCTAGACGATACGTTTCTACTGATTTATATTTCACTTTCGAATTAAAATCATTACTTATTTCACTGGCTAAAAAATTTCTAACATATATATAGTAATTATCTTTTTCATGTTCAATGATTTTTAAAGTTTGTTGTTGTAGTTGATTCCAGACCTCATCTTTTTTCACTTGTAATTTTTTCTCATTTTCCTTTTGTAAAAAAGTTGTTCTTGCATTTTCGTATAATTGTTTCCAATGCTCTTCGTCTTTCCCAAATTCAGCCTCTATCCATTCTAAAACTCGGAATGGTTCGTAATCTCTAACTTCATTTCGAAACAATCTGTTTATTATTTTTCGATCAACTTCTTCCACTTCATAATCTCTGTCTTTTAAAAACAGTTTCTTTTCTTTCCTCGGAATATCATTCGTAACCTTATTGAGCCATACATTAACCCATATTTGATCAATATAATGGTGTCGATCTTTAACATATTGTTCATATGTAGGAAGCTCTTCTTTTTGTTCAAAATACTTTATTAAATCTTCTATAATTTTAGCTTTTGTTTGTTCAACTGATTGTTCATATACATATTGAAATTTGCTCATTGGTTCTCCTTTTTTGCACCATTTACTTCTATTGTTTAACGATTATTTTAAAATTATGAAAGTGAGATACTTTTTTTTATAAATGAATAATGACCATTTTCAAGTATTAACGAACGACCAATAGTCGCTAGTCCGTTATTAACGTTAATTCCACATTCATGAATTTGCGTGTGTGCATTTGTAGCAGGGAAAAAATTGATTGTGCAGTTTTTGAACGATAGATGGTAGCTTACAGAATTTCCTTTGTTCGAGCTTTTTCGTAGTGGTTCTTGAAGGCCAAACAATTTTGCCCAAGTAGTTGCAAGCTCGTATACGTCGGGACCATTTATATTTATGTAGCTAATTTCCCCTTCATTTATTATATTTTTCAACGTTTCTTTCCTCTGGAGAAAAGATTCTTCCCACTGTATAAAAAAAGGGTATGGTAAAGAATTGTGATGATCGTCTACTATAAATAACATAGACCATTTTAATTCCGAACCATCATTTTTCTTTCTACTCCCTGGAAGTGGGCCTAACAGTTGATATCCTTTTTCTTTTAAGTTTTTAGCTAAAAGATTCATATTCTCTGTTCTAAAAGCTAATTGTACGAAACCTTCTTGCTTTAACTGTTTTATTAGTGGGTTTTCGGTTTCCTTTGATTGTTGAACATCATTAATACCAATCCATTCAATATATGACAAGTTGTTAAAAAAACATAAACAGTTATAAGTTCCCCAGTTAGCGTGTACGCCACCTTCTACTGCTTTTAATCCATTATCTATAAATTGGTCCATTACACGTTCTGGTGAAGAACAGTAATGAACAATGTGGTCAAATTGTATTTCCATCTAAAATCCTCCATTCTATATTAATAAGCACATAACCATGTGTTATGTGCCTTTTAGTATTAAAGTGTAGTTCACTTAGTGCCTATCGATATATTCAGTTCATTTAGTAGTTTGGTCATAATTTCATCAGGTGAATAACTTAAATCTCCACCACCTTGAGCAAACGCTTCACTTCCTCCCCCTTTACCAGATATTAAAGGAAGAACGGTTGAAAGCAGTTGATTCATTTTATGTTGCGGTTCTTCGGTGCGACCGCAAACAATTTGTAACTTATCCTCTATTGATGAAACAAGTATAACGATAGTATTTGTGCTTTTCTGTAACAAAATTTTCGCAAGTTTTTGTAACTCCTTCATACTAAGGTTAGGGAGAACTGAACTAATAGTATGAAATGGACCTACATATGCACGAATGTCTATTAAACGCTCCACTTCATATGCAATTATTTCTTCCTTTAATCTTTCTATTTCTTTCTCTGACTCTTTTAATTTTGTTAATAGCTGAGATGCACTATCGATAATTCGAGTTTCTGGAGCATTTAACAGTTGACTTAAAGAAGAAATCGTTTCATGTTTAAGGTGAAACTGTTTTCTGACTCTTTCACCACAAATAAACGTAATTCTAACATTCTTTTTTTGTTTCTCAGTATGTAATATTTTAATCATGCCAACTTCACTAGTAGTCGCTGGATGTGTACCTCCGCAAGCGTTGTAGTCAAAATCGGGTATAATAACTAAACGAATGTTTTCCTGAACAGAAGGTTTTTTGCGTAGCGGATATAACTCAACTTCACTAGCTGTAATCCATTTGGTTGAAATAGGTTTATTAGCTAAAATTATTTCGTTTGCTAAAGTTTCCGCTTGGAAAAGCTCTTCATTGGTGACACTTTCTGTTTGAATATCAATCGTGCAAGTTTCCTGGCCTAAGTGAAAGCTAACCGTTTCGTATTGAAAAAGTTGAGCGAATGCAGCAGAAAGGATATGTTGTCCACTATGCTGTTGCATATGGTCCCATCTTCTCTCCCAATCAATTTGTGCCTGAACGATCTCATCTTTTAAAGGCTCTTTCAAATAATGACGTATTTCATTGTCTATTATCTCAACATTGATAATAGGAACATTTTGTATATACCCAATGTCGTTAGGTTGTCCACCACCAGTAGGATAAAAGGCGGTTTCTTCTAATACGACATATGTTTCCTTGTCGTTTTCACTGACCTGCTTTATAACTCTAGTAGAAAATGATTGTTTATATTGGTCGATATAATACAGCTTATTCAATATACCCTTCCCCTTTAAACTTATAAATTCATATTTAAATAAATATTATCATTATTTAACGTAAAGAAAAAGAAAACCCACCAACTGGCGAGTTTTCTCTTAATCGAAACGTTATTTATTAGTAGTTACTTCATTTATTTCTAATATTTTATTAGCTACAGCATTTGTTAATTCTAATGTTAAATCAGGTAAACTGTTTTTTAAAATAGAATTAACCATTTTGCCCATTGTACCTTCAGCCTCTATCGTTAAACAGCCAATCATTTCGGTTTCATTATTGGAAATGCGTTTTGCTTCAAAGTACCCATCTCCAAAAAACTTTTCATTTATCCCTGTTAAATTAAAAGTAACTTTTGTTGGTTCTTTCCATTCTAGTATATCTACTTTTAAATGAATTTTCTTTTTTAACAAACCGACGTCTGTTTTAAACTTCCAAGTGCTTTCTCTGTCATTTAAAATTTCATGTTCCATATATCCTGGAACTAGTGGTGCCCAATTGTTCATTTTACTTACAAATTCCCATAAATGTTCGTTCGACAATGGTAAGTTTACTTTATGTACACTAGACGGCAAAATAAATACCTCCAATTCTCTTTTGAAGAGAGGATTTTTTCTAATTGTATTCAACCAATTTATTAATCATGCCTACTAGTTTCAATAATCTATAGAGCTTTTACATAAAATCAAAATAATATCGAATTACGTGGAAAAAAATAGGTGCAGAATAAGCTAAACTATCGACTCGGTTTAAATAGCTTTTCTTTAAAGCGGCTTTTTTCACTTCATCTCCAATTAATAAGTCTCGCTTTAGGAAAGAAATCGTTAAACTGCCACCGAAACATGCAATACTAATTAATAAGCCAGAGATTATACCGAATAATGGT
This sequence comes from Sutcliffiella cohnii, assembly GCF_002250055.1. Classification (NCBI taxonomy): domain Bacteria; kingdom Bacillati; phylum Bacillota; class Bacilli; order Caryophanales; family Bacillaceae; genus Sutcliffiella; species Sutcliffiella cohnii. The sequence goes on along the minus strand of NZ_CP018866.1, from coordinate 2,318,718 downwards.
GTCAGTGGGGTTAAATATTCAAAAATATTATAAGAAATACCGGTCGTGACAAACGTTGCAACAATAAATCCTTCCCATGTAATATTCGGATTCGCACTAGGGGCGACTTTTTTCTTTCCTATGTAAATAGAAACAACATACTGTATTAAATCGTGTAGCTGTGTTAAAACAACGAGGAATAACACTAAATTTGCGCCATATTCTGGTGTGGCAATTTGGAAATAAGCTAAATGGCTTAATCCAAATACCATGAGCATTAACCCCCATTGAGTAGAGCTAACAGAGCGAAGAAAACCAACTGTCCCATTACCGATAATTCGAGCTAATGGTAAAAATAAAAATACATAAACGGGAATAAAAACAATAAACATTCCATACCAACCGATATATATCCAATAAAATTGTAAAGGGATCGATAAATAAGCCCATAGGAAAAGTTGCCTATCTACTTTTCTCGTTTTCATCATAGAAAAATAGTCTTTTAAAGAAAAAAAACAAAGGATAAATAGTGCTACTAAAGAAATATTTGGACTAAAAAGTGTTGCAACTGTAAATACAGCAACCATTCCCCACCAAGTTTTTATACGAACAGATAAATCAGAAAAGTCTTTATCCTTCTGTACTCTTTTTAATATAATAAAAGAAAGATGAAAGACTGCTAAGCATATCGTAATAATTAATAACGTGACAAATGTATTGTTCATTGTCAATTCCCCCCTGCTATTACCATTATGTCTTTTTCCTAGAATAATGGTCAATAAGAATTATAGATTTTGAGGTATAAGCCATGAGTAAAAAAGTGTATATATTACTAACTGATACAGGAACGCTGTTTACGAAATCGATAAAAACTTATACGAAAGCCCCGTATAATCACGCATCCATTTCTTTTGATGTAGGGCTAGAAGAACTATATAGTTTTGGCCGAAAAAAAGCATCTAATCCCTTTTATGGGGGATTCGTAAAAGAAGATATAAATCAAGGAACGTATAGCAAATATCCTGAAACGACTTGTGCTATTTATGAACTGAAAGTTACGGAGCGAGAATATAATAAAATGAAAAGAATACTAGAAGTGTTTAAAAAGAACGAAAAACGACTGTTTTATAATCTTTTAGGTGTTATTGGGGTGTCTATAAAAGAGCCTGTGGAACTTAATGCCTCCTACTTTTGCTCGCAGTTCGTTTCTGATTTATTAAGTAGGTCTGGCATACGGCTTTGGGATAAGCTCCCTTCTTTAGTAACTCCTGATGACTTTCGTCAAAGTGAGAAGCTAACTTTAATTTACGAAGGGAAGTTATTTGAATACGACCCAATTAGAACTAAAAAATAGTACGATTGTCCTTTCAAAACGTAAAAACGAGAGGCTTAGGCAAAACTAATTAACCATGATAAAAATAGTTGTGTCCTAACCTCTTCAATATAACCATTTAACTATTAGGTAAGTATGCTTTCCATTTATAAGCAAACTTTGTTGAATCAAGACGAACAGCAACATAAGGAGGAAGGCTATTTTTTGTTACTTCAAATGGCACACCTAACCAAAAGTAGCGGTTGTCAATTAAAATAAAAGGAAACGGAAAGGAATAGCTAGTGTAATGAGCATGTTTAAGTAGGCTATTTCTAGCAGGCGATAAAATAGTTAATTCCGTATTTTTCGCTCTACTGTTTAATGCATTTATCCATTCTGTAGGTAAATTCTCTATGTCTGGAATCGCCATTATTATATTTTTAGCATGTTCGATATCAAAAAAGACTTGTTCTGTTTTCTTTGCATGCATCCATTTTATATTTTTATGATGATGTTTAATCCAAGTACCAATTTTATCATGAGAAATATGTGTGTTACGTTGTAATTGATGATCAAGTAATTTTCTAATTAATTTCGATTGGGAAGTACGTTTTTTCATAAAGTCTGTGTCGCTAACATGAATAAACTTCCCCTTCGTTCTAGTTATCGCAACATTTAAGAGTCGTTCACTTCCTTGGCCAGTAAGTAACTTCCCAACATAATTTTCTGGTGCACTGTCCACTGTATCGAAAATCATTACATCTCTTTCACTACCTTGAAAGCGATGAACGGTTGCAGCAATAATATCTGCTTTATCTTTTTCTTCACTATAAAGATCGTTTATAAGTTCTTCCATAAATTGAGCTTGAGCACGATAAGGTGTTGTATAGCCGATGGAACGGTTTCCATTCATGTATGCTTCGTGAATTAATTGAAAAGAAAGCAACAATTGCCACGGATTTGCTCTTGAATGGGAATTAGGTTCCTTAATACAATGAGCACCTGTATAGGATGTATCAAGTAAAACAGAAGCTTTATTTGGGAAAGGTGCTTTCCTAGTAATGTCTTGACGTAGGATACTTACTTTATCGTAATCCTCTACTAAAGAATGATAAACATTTTTGTTCGTAAAAGCCGAGATTTCCGCATGCATTCGGCGTTGTTCTTTTAGTAGGAATAAATGAGGATGGAGCTTCCCTTCCTCTAATGGTTGTATAACTCCAGTACTATTGAAAATATCATTTTTAAGCCATTTATCTACTAGCTCATGTCTTCCTTGAGCGATAGGAGCTAATTGCTTGAAATCCCCACAAATGATTAATTTCTTTCCTAATGTCGCTGCAAATCCTATTTGTGGTATGTATGCCATACTAGCCTCATCAATAATGATATAATCAAATTCATATTCAAAAATAACTGGGTCAGTTGCAGCTTTTGCTAAAGTAGTTCCAATTACCCCGCACTTTTTTATTACTTTTAATTCTTTTTGGCGTATTTTTTCAATAACGGATGAGAGCCTTTTTTCAATTCGTATTAATTCTTCTGAGTCACGTTTACTAAACGACTTATTAATATCTTCTTTTAATAACCTTCTTTCGAGTAGTAATTGTGTTTTTTCTTCTATTATTGTTGGATCTTCTTTCATTATTAATTGTTCTGTAGTTAAATCTTCATAAAGTACTTTAAATTCACTACTAGGGGAGCCGTACCGAATTAATAATCCTTCTCGAAACATGTTCTTCTTTTTTAAAAAAGAAGATGTTTCTCCGAGCAATACATCAACAGCTTGATTACTATGAGAAAGGATAAGGACGCTTTTATTCTTTAATAATAAATTCGCAGCAACTCTAGCTAACGTATATGTCTTACCAGTTCCAGGTGGTCCCCACACGAAAGTGATTGGATTAAATTTAGATCGTAAAAATACTTCTTCTACGTTCGACTTAGCCTTTACTGGAGAAGGAACAAAAGAATTTGTAGGATTCATTAATCTTTTTATTCTACTGCGCTTCTTTTTGCTATCTTTACTTTCCTCCAAACGATCTATTAATTGGACTAGTAGCTCCCACGGGTCATACGATAGAAAAGCATCCTGAATTAAGTCACCTATAAACTTTTCTACTGTTATAATGACGCTATTCTGTTCGGAAGAAATGATTCTACCCTCTACTTCTAGTTTCCCCCATTGAAACTTAACGATGGAACCATTGGGGATTTTAAGTGACTGAATCGTTTCGAAGTAATAGTGATACCTATTATTTTCCTCAAACATATAATGCCCATTTATTATTTGATACTTTGTACTTCCCCACTTTTTTAAATGCTGTACTTCTATTTGTAAAGCTTTTTGCCATTGTTTAATGTAAGAGTGTGTACTTGTCATTTAGCTCTTCCTTTAATACTAATCATTAATTGCAATATCAACTATAGCATGTGTTTTTTTTATTGAAAAAAGAAAAAATTTTTCAACAAGTGTAAATAAGAGAAACCTTCTAATTTTAGAAGGTTTCTAACGCGATTTATCTTCCGACAAACATTTGTGTCCAATAATGTCCATTTTCTGTATAACCTACACCGATATGTGTGAAATTAGGACTTAAGATATTCTTTCTATGCCCTTCACTATTCATCCAAGCATTTACTACTTCTTCAGGTGTACGTTGTCCCATGGCGATGTTTTCACCAGCAGTATTATAACTAATTCCGAAATCTCTCATCATGTCAAACGGAGATCCATAAGTAGGACTTGTATGTGAGAAGTAATTATTTTGTTGCATATCAACTGATTTTTGACGTGCAACATTACTTATTGATGCATCTGCTTTTAAATCTGATAATCCATTTTTTCGTCTCTCTGCATTTGTTAATTCAATTACTCGTTGTTCTACGTCGCTAATTCCTTGATTTGCTTGTTCTGTCGGTTGTTGTTGCTGTTGTTGCCCTTGCTGTTCTTGTTGTTCTCTGTCACTTGTTGGAGGAACTGGAGTAGCTTGTTCAGGTGCTTGCTGTTGGCCAGGTGTTTGTTGAGCTTGTCCTTGTCCCTGATTTGGTGCAGCAGCTTGTCCGCCACCTTGCCCACCTTGTTTTCCAAAACGATATACTTTAAATTCACCACGTCTAATTTGTTCACTATGAGGGAATTTACTACTAGGTGTTGTAGTCATATATGCGTTTGGATCAATTGTAATATAACCCTGTTTTACTCTTAAAACTTCATCACCAGTTGGTTCATTATTTCGAGTCTGATTTCGATGCGTTACGTTTGTAATATCCCCTAAATTATCGTTCGTTCCAGTTAATCGGTTCGTTAAGTTAGTATTGTTTCGGTCCGCACCATGTCGTAAAGTTCCCATTTGATTGGCGTTTTGCCCTAATGGCCCACCATCATATGTTACACCAGTAGTACCGTTTCCATATCCTTGGGCACCATCTTGAGCACCCATATTACATCCTGTTAGTGCCAATAATAATGCACTACCAATAAAAATATTTTTAATATTCACTTAAGTCTCCTCCTTTTTTATTAGGATATTACCTTTATATCGTTTCTTTTTTCATTTGAAACTATAGTTGGTAATTTCCGCGAAAAATGGGAGGAGTACCGTTATTTTTGGTTAAAATGTAAAATCCCTTCTAGTAGCTTTTGTACATAATAGCCTTCTTCAAAGTTGATAATAAATCCATTTTCTCCGTTTAACTCTTTATTTAGTTCACTTATTAATGATAATGGAGCACCTTCGTTCACTTTTTGGAAAGCACCACCTTTATTAGCCTTTTTAAACTCTCTCCAATTTTCAAGAGATACAGATGCTTCCGTTCCATGTATTACAAATTGTAAGTGTTCCTCTTCAGCGCTTCCTACATAACCGTCTACCACTAATTTAAACCCATTTTTCCATTGAAGCGTAGCAACAACACTCGTTTCACTACTGACTTCATCATTTGGATAATCTATTTCAGCGTAAGTTACTTTTGCATCGTTACCAAATAAATGAATTAACATTTGTAAATAATGTGGCATTATTTCTCTAATAAAGCCACCTTGAAATTTTTTACCAATCCAATTTGTTTTTTGCCAAGGTCTTGGCCATTCATGAAAATGCATTTTTAAGGTAGCTCTTTTCACTTCCCCTAACATCCCGTCGTTTAACATTTTTTTCAGCTCCCAAAACGGAAAACTATAGGCAAGGGGGAAATGAATAGCATGGATGATACCGGATTGTTTAGCTTTCTCTTTCATTTCTTCCGCTTCTTCTAATGAATTAGCAAGTGGTTTTTCGCATAAAATATGCTTACTGTGTTGTATTGCATAGATTGAAATTTCATTATGTAGTGAAGGTGGAACTGCAATATATATTAAATCTATTTCTGGAAGTTGTATTAATAATTTATAATCAGTGTAGCTATGTACATTTGCTAATTGTTTTGCCGTTTCTAAAACTAACTGTTCGTTTGTATCACATATTGCGTAAATTTCGATTTCATTACTTTCTTGAAATTGCTTAATAAGTCTTTGGCCGATTACTCCAAGTCCAATAATGCCAATCTTCTTCATCATACTATCCCCTTTTTTTGAAATATTTTATAAATAAAAAATAGTATAACATAATCATTTTAAAAAAATTATCTTTCCATAAAAAAAGGGAGTAAACAAAATGCCTCCCTCTCTTATACCTCGTAATATTATGTTATTGACTATGGTCCACATCTTATGTGAGAGTTTATTTCAACATTGGTGGTGTATTATGCAGGCTTGGTGGCGCAGGTGGAATAGTTGGTTTTTTCGCAAATGGCACCGGGTGTTGAACATATTGGAATACACCCATACTGTCCATACTTTTTCCAGATGCCCATCTACCAGTACTACTTTCCTCTCCAGCTGAAAGGTTCATAAACGCATAGGCCACTTCTTGTTTTTGAAGTTCTCGTGGGAAAGTGTTAGGCACTACTCTTCCTTCTTGTGCTTCTAATTCGGCAATGGCAGCCATCCACTGGTTTTGATGGGCTGTATCACGTGCGATTAACCACGATAACATATCTTTCACACCACGGTCTTCTGTCATTTCATAAAGTCGAACCGCTTGTAGCCTACCTTGAGATTCCGCATTTAAATTTGCACGAAAGTCAGCTAAAAGATTTCCACTTGCAACAATATACCCTGCATTCCAAGGCACGCCAACGCTATTTACCGGCATAGCTCCTAATCCAGACACAATGGCATGTTGAGGGTTCATTCCTCCCATGATTGCTTCAATTACTGGATTTTTAGCTGCGTGTTCTTGATCTTTTACAGGTGCTTTATCCAATAGTCTAGCAATCATCGTACTTAACATTTCAATATGTGCTAACTCTTCAGTGCCAGTGTCCATTAATAAGTCACGGTATTTTTCTAAACCTCTTGAAGTATTCCAACCTTGAAACAAATATTGCATTGCAACTGAAATTTCTCCAAATTGTCCACCTAATATTTCTTGTAACTTTTTGGCGTAGACTGGATCGGGTCTTTCTGGTTTCGCTCGATATTGTAGTTCTTTTACATGATAAAACATAGTCATCCCTCCAAACGTACTTCATGCCCAATATATGTGAAGGGTTAGGTAAGGGTTACTTAAATAAGAATATTTTTTACGCTACTATCTCTAGTACATATATCTCCATTTTTCATTAATTATAAAAAAATAGATAGATTCATCAGTAAATTAGTCCAAGCAGTTGGGAGAAATACACATAGAATACTATTGAAACTAGTTAATGGAGGTGAATAGGTTTGAGTAAAAGAGACTTCCAAAATGAAATGAACAAAGTTGCAGAATCTAGCGCTAACTTATTAGTTGACAATATTCTTCGCAAGCACAATGTAAAACTAGATAAAAACAGTCTCAGCGCTAGTCAAAAACAACACCTAAGAAAATTAGTGAAAGATTTACAAGCAACAGCAGAAAGACTCCAGCGCGAGTATAAAAAAGAGGAAAAAAATAAATAGGAGGAATTTAAATGGGTAGTCCATGGTTATTTGATTCAGGGTGTGACCGTCGTCATCAAGCAAGTATATTTGATACAGGATGTGACCGACGTCATCACACTAAAAGATGGAGTGCTTTAGATGATAGAGCACGTCATCCATTATGTAAAGATGATGTTCAACAATCTGTTCAAGAAAATAAAGTAATTCAAGAGTCCTATGAGCAAATTATTATTGAGGATTCTTGCGACATTGATGTTATTACAATTGATACGAAAGCAGCAGTATCCCTTCAAGCAGCAATTCAAGCAGCAATTGATTTAGTGTTAAACCTTTCTATTGCAGATAGCACGGAAGCACAAAGAATCTCGCAGGAATTAGTACAAAAATCTAAAACGGTTCAAGTGAATAAACAACAAACTCTTATTAGAAATTCTAAAAATGTAAGTGTACGAACTGCAGATACTGATTTAGTCATTAACATTCAACTATTGTTACAGATTTTAGTAGCATTAATTATTAGAGTTGGCGTTTTATAATCCCTCCCTCCATTAACTAAAAACTCCATGCAAGCACCCCCTTTTACAATATAAAGAGGAAGCGAAAGTGCTTCCTCTTATTCATTTCATCATTTATTCTCAATCTTTATAATTGAAACATAAGTATAGGTTTATTTATTTTTTATTTTTAGGCTCTTGAAATGTTTCACCAGCCATATAACTATCGCTAACTTGCTCGTGAGTCTCTGCTAAGCCAGAAGAAAGTTCATCACTGCGATTATAGTCTTTAACATCATATGTTCTACCAGCTATATCAGTGCTTTTATCTTTATTTTCCATCGGTCATCACCTCCAATGTTAGTATGCCCTTTTTTCTTTTTGTTACATAACTTTCTCTCTTTATAGTTATACGACATTGCTAACAAGCGCCCGAAAATTATTGTAGATGGAGTGGTATGGGACATTCATGTAAATTAATATGTATCATTAAGTACTTTAACAAAAACGAATGCGAATCATATAATAATTTATCCCTGTATAAGGCTTTACTAACAATCAGCAGCTATTGCTCCTGATTCATGCATTTCCTTATCCTGTCTCTTTCCTTCTTATCGTGTAAAAGGAGTGTATATTAAATGCAGTCTTCGAGACAATCAACTAATAGAAAGCCTAAGTTGTATGTAGATAGTATAAAACAACATCAGCAAGAACAATACCGGATGAATTATTTACAGCAATTGTTAAATGAGCAAAAAGAAATGAACGGCAACTTTTTAAAAAATGTACAATCAATGACAATTGATCTCCAAAATCATAAAGTTGAACAATTTAAATCGTTAAATGAATTAACAACGAAACTATCTGAACAAGAACATACTACGAATGAAATTGTTAAAGAAGTAAAACGAAACGATATCAATCACAACGAGATAATGAATCGGTTACAACATTTAGAATCATTAAGTACTAAAATAGAAAAAATGATAGATGATGAGCAACTATTAAACGAGGCTTCTGTTGAACAGCTTGCTTTTCTAGAACAACTAACGCAAAAGCTAGTAAAAAGAATTGACGAATATCATTCCACCCAACAAACATTGCAAAATCAATTAGAGAATCAAGATGAATTATTGGAAAAAATGAATGATAAATTAGAAATTCAAGAAATGTTTCATAAGTCAATAATAGAACGTTTTGATAAACAAGAAGTTACAAATCGAAAAATATTAAATCAATTAGATGGAATCAAAACATCTATTGTAGAAAAAATAGAAACAGTTTTAGATTCTTTAATGTTTCAGTATAAGCATACCATTCAATATATTAAAGAAATTGTCGTTACAAAACCAAATGTAGTACATCGTTTGCAAGTAAAACAAGGAAAAGGAAAAGGAAAAGAAGATAAACAAAAGAAAAATTCAATCTAGTTAAACTGTTGTATTAAATAATTTATTTCTTCTTTATGCGTTATACCTTCCGATGATGGTGTTTCTAAGATCATTGGAAGGTCTTTTAATGAATGAGATAAAATAAAACGTTTCATTTGCTCAATCGTTATTTGTCCATTACTGATATTTGCATGACGATCCTTCATTGAACCTGTTTTGTATTTTGAGTTATTCAAATGAACTGCTTTTACATGTTGAAAATAGCCTAATTCCTTTCCTTTTATCTCTACCTCTTCCCAATTATCACCCGACCACATTCCGCTAGCAAAAGCGTGACAACTATCCAAACAAAAGCCGATTTTTTCAGGGTAGTCTACAAGATTTCGGATTTGAACGAGCTCTTCTATTGTTGTTCCCATACCTCCACCTTTTCCTGCGTTATTTTCTATTAACAACAAACTTTTTCCATTCCACCTCGATAAAACTTCATTTAATGTATGTATCATTTTTTCATAACCGTGTAGTACATTATTTCCTTTATAAACACCAAAGTGAACGACAAGTCCAATAGAACCACATTCCTCGATAATTTCTAGGTCATTTATAATGGAATCCACATTTGCTTTTAACATAACTTCATTTTCCGGTATGAGGTTTGTCGGGTATGGGCTGTGGGCGATGGAGAGAATCCCATTTTCTGTACAAAAGTCTTTACACAATTTTGTATCATTTCGGTCCCATTTTTTTATTTTTAAACTTCGTGGATTTTTCGGGAAAAATTGAAAAGCACTAGCGTTATATTGTTTCGCTGTTTTTGCAGCGGCATAGTATCCATTTCGGATACTAACGTGGCAACCAAATATCAAAGTGATCCCTCTCCTTATGTTAGTCTTTTTAGGATTCCCGCCTGGTGCTTCCTTGATTCGGCTAAGTGTAAGCGTAAAAAAAGCACTAAGAGTTATACTCTTAGTGCTTAATAATGGAATGAATAATATGAATTGCTCTGTCAATATCGTTAGTAGAGACGTCGTAATGGGTTGTAAATCGAACTGTCGTAGGGCCGAAAGTCACTGCACGAACACCGTTTTTTTCTAATAAATGAACAAACTGTTCGGATGAGTATCCAGTATTTTTTACATCCACAACTATAATATTAGTATCAACGTCATTTACGACTTCAATGGAATTAATTTCCTGAAGACTGCTAGCCAATCTTGTTGCGTTTTCATGATCTTCTGCTAGTCTTTCTGTCATTTTCGTTAATGCAATGATACCAGGTGCTGCGAGAATACCTGCTTGGCGTAGTCCACCACCTAATCTTTTTCTCCATTTCCTCGCCTTTTCGATATAACTTTTTGAACCTGCAAGAATAGAGCCGACTGGCGCACCTAATCCTTTAGAGAGACAAATTTGAACAGTATCACTATATTGTGTAAATTGCTGAACGGAACAGTTACTACTTACAGCTGCGTTGAAAAGTCTAGCGCCATCAACGTGTACAGGAACATTATATTTTCTTGAAAGTTCATAGACATCTTTCATGTTTTCATAAGGGACAACTGCTCCTCCAGCACGATTATGAGTGTTTTCAAGACATATCAATCCGGTTTCTGGAAAATGTTGATCCTCCCCTCTAATTGCAAGACTCTATTTGTAAAGGATCCATTCGACCTTTTACTCCATTTATAGTTCTTGTTTGAACTCCTGCAAAAGCAGCGACAGCACCAGATTCGTAGTAAAAAATATGAGATTCAGATTCTAATAATATCTCATTCCCAGGTCGACAATGTGTTAAAACAGCAATCTGGTTACCTTGTGTACCGCTCGTTACAAATAATGCTGATTCTTTTCCTAAAATTTCTGCGGCTTTTTCTTCTAGTACGTTTACTGTAGGGTCTTCACGATAAACATCGTCACCTACCTCCGCTTCATATGCGGCACGTCTCATTTCTTCAGTAGGTTTTGTTACTGTATCACTTCTTAAATCAATCAATGGGATTACTCCTTTTACTTATATTTCTTTTATTATAAAACAATATGAAAAAGAACAGTATAAAATATTTAGCAAATCGAAATTTTTTTATTCATTTCTAAATATTGTCATGATATCATATCTCTAGATACATAAAGGAGCGGATATTTATGCAAGAAGCGAAAAAGTTATCAATGCCTTTAACGAATGAGGAAAAAACAACAGTTTATCCTATTCTTTTCGTAATTGGTTTTGTTCATTTGTTAAATGACGCTTTACAATCTGTTGTTCCCGCTATGTTTCCTATACTACAAGGAAGTATGGGACTAACATTTACGCAAATTGGGCTAATTGGTTTTGCGCTTAATTTTACATCATCCCTTATGCAACCATTAGTAGGTATGTATACGGATAAGCGACCATCCCCTTACGCTTTGCCGATTGGCCTTTGTTTTTCATTCATTGGTATTGTAGGTATTGCCCTAGCAAACTCTTATTGGTTAATTATTGTTTCGGTCTTACTAATAGGAATTGGCTCCGCTACTTTTCATCCTGAAGGATCCCGTGTTGCGTACATGGCGGCAGGGAATAAAAGAGGATTAGCTCAATCTATATACCAAGTTGGAGGAAACTCAGGTCAAGCACTTGCTCCACTAATAGCCGCAATTATTTTAATCCCTTTCGGTCAAAGAGGAGCTCTTTCCTTTACAGTAGTTGCAGGTTTGGCTATTATTCTCTTACTTTATATTGCTAAGTGGTATAGTAATGAAATTAAAAATGTTAGAACAGTATCTATAAAGAAGAAATCTCATAGTAATAATACCGAAACAAATAAGAAGCATAAGAAAATAATCGTATTTTCTATCTGTTTATTAATTTTTCTTGTATTTGCACGTTCATGGTTCCATGCAGGTATTACGAGCTTTTATGCGTTTTATATTATAAACGAATATGGTTTAACGATAACAGAGGCACAAATTTATATTTTTATCTTTTTAGCGACTGGAGCAGTAGGTACTTTTTTCGGAGGTCCCCTCGCGGATCGATATGGGAAAAGGAATATTATATTACTATCAATGTTAGGTTCTGCACCACTAGCATTACTATTACCGTTTGTTGGTCCGTTTACAGCTTATATATTAATTGGAATTATCGGGTTCATCATTTTATCAAGTTTCTCTGTAACTGTAGTATATGCTCAAGAGTTAGTCCCAGGAAAAATAGGTACAGTATCTGGTCTAATTGTAGGTTTAGCTTTTGGGATGGGGGCTGTTGGTTCTGTCGCACTTGGTTGGCTTGCTGATTTAATAGGTTTAACAAACACTATAATATTTGCTGCCTGTTTACCATTTATCGGGCTATTGACATTCTTTCTACCTTCCGATGAGAAAGTGAAGGAAATTCATCATTAATATGTATATATTACTTTAATAAGTGGCAAAAATGTTCCTAACAGGTTGTTAGGAGAGTGGTAAAAGTGGATATAATGTCTATTATTCGTTACGCGTGCTCCTTATTAGGTATTCTTTTCCTAGGCTTTACATACAAAAATATATTTACTAATGCAAAGAGAAAATACTTTACGAAAGATAATAAAGATCAGAAAAAAGAAATGTAAAATAAACAAGAGCTAGCGATATTGCTAGCTCTTATTTCATGTTATTTACTTTTAAGCACTAACAATTTGGCAATGTGGACATATGTACGATTTACGACTAGATATCTTTATTTTTTGTATAATACTATTACATCTTTTACACTTTTCTCCTTCACGATCATATACTTTCCTTCTCTCATAAAATGATCCTACTAGATTGTCCTCCTTATATAAAGGATTATCCATATATCCACCGTAATGAATTGCTTCTTTCATTACATTTACCATTGCGTGATAAAGATTACTTAATTGTTCTACAGTTAATGAAGTTTGTTCAGGGTGTACTTTTGCCTCGTAACAAATTTCATCTGAATACAAATTACCAATTCCTGCAACTACTTCCTGATTGATTAACGTTGTTTTTATTTTACCTCTTCTTTTTTGAAGTAGAGATACCCATTTTTCTAAACTTAATTCGTTTAATTCCGGTCCTAGATTTTCTAATTTTTTATTTAAAGCTTCTTTTTTAAGTAGATGTAAAAAGCCTAAACGTAATCCTATGAACTGTAGCTGCTTCGAGTTAAAAGTTATTATTATTTGTTTCGTTCGATCAGGTGTATCGTCTTCCCCACCTATGTACATCCATCCACCTAGCATTAAATGTAATAATAAGGAGTCTCCGGAATCAAGATCGAATAATAAATACTTCGCTCTCCTTCTAATATTTATAATTTTTCTCCCTATTAACTCGTTACGAAAGGTGACAACAGGTACATTAATAGACTTTTCGCGGTTAATGACGACATCTGTAATTGGTAAGTTATTTACACTCGTAGATAACAGTCGCCTGTACGTTTCCATTTCTGGCATTTCTGGCATGATAATTCTCCTTTTGTTATTTTTTCAAGGGGTTTGCATGCTCCATTAAATAATCTACATACTCTCGATCCCGAACAAGCCATGCTCCAAATGTTCGTTTTAAATGGCGTTCTGCTTCTATATAGGTTGAAAATTTCTCTTCCAACGGTTTCCCTTCGTGTACTAACTTCCAAGTTCCATTGGCATTTATTATAAAAAACAACCCATTTTCTTTCGTACGATAAAGGGAACCATTGCGTGATTCTTTCACATTATATACATTATTAAACGCATCCATCTTTATTGGTTCCAGTTTAAACGTATTTGAAACAAATAAAGTATACGCCTTATCTGTTAAAAGACAGCCAGCTGCTTTAGAATGTCCTCCTCCATCAAATTGAGAGGCTATTAAGGAAACGTCTATTTCATCATGAACGGTACGCAAACTAATGCGTCTACTTCCCATGTTAACGATAGCAATATAATCTAAATGGGTATTATGTTTTCCAAATTCATTTCCTAATTCTGAAATATATGATTCGGCAAAAACGACACCTACTATTTTTCCATCAATATTTGTTTGAATAAGTTCTCTTTGCTTTCTTCGCAAATAACGTTCCATTTTATTTTCTTCTAAATCTAGTATTTGTGATTCAAAGTCATCAAATTGAAAAGGTTCATTTCTTTCTAATCTAGGAAGCATTCTGTCAACGAATTCATCAATGGATAGCATATAAAAAAGGTCATTTAGTCTTTTTGCTTCCGTATTTCCATTTGCATCCCATTCCCAAGTATCATATTGTCTAACTAATTCTACAAAGTCTTCTATTGCTTTATTTGTAGTGATTTCACCCTCTTCTTTTAGATAATCAAATAATAAGGATGTGGCACTTGTTAACCGTCCATCTTCGTATTCCACTGTTACATTTCCCCATGAATGTTCATTTAAATGAAGAGCTGATTTATGATGGTCAATTAATATTGCGTTGCCGCCATTTTCGATAAAAGTTGTAATAAGTGCTTCGTTTCGCTCATTTACTGATAAATCTGTGATCATAAGTTTGTGTTCGATGTTGCCAGCCTCTATGAACTTTTCTACTTGAATATTCAAGCTTCCTACCGAATTGTAATGAACTTCTACCTTTTTTTGGAAAGTTAGTTTTGCTATAATGGCACATCCTATTCCGTCTAGGTCGTTATGTGTGAATAAATGAATCATTTCTAACACTCCTTTTCTTATGATGTTGCATGGGGGTATACCTTAAAAATTGATTAAGGTGGTGTGATTGATAACAAATAATAACGTTTGATAAAACGGTTTTTACTAGCTTTTTGTTCAAGTTTATTTGCTAGAGGTCTACTCTCTATTATTTCTACAATCTAAAGAAATAATATCTTTTTATTTTCTTTTTTGAGCTTATAAGAAAGTATAAAGTGTTTAAACTATATAAAGCGTTAGATTCAACGATAGAAAATAGTTTACTTGTTATATTCGCAAAATAAATACTTACGCAACTATCTTTGTCCAAGGACCTTGCATGTTTGTGAGTTTTTCTAAATAAACAAAAAAACAGCCATTAAAGGCTGTTATTTCGCATATTCTTCTCCCCAAACTTCTTTAATATAAGCATCACGTCCAGATTCGATTCGCTCTTGCTTATATTTTTCAGGGTTCTTTTTATAAAAATGTTGATGATAGTCTTCCGCTTCATAAAAATATGTAGCTTTTTTTATTTCTGTTACAATAGGCTTTTTATATCTTCCGCTTTCTTCAATTGCTTTCTTAGATGCTTCCGCTAGTTTTTGTTGCTCTGAAGTGTGATAAAAAATAGCAGTACGATATTGTGGTCCTCTATCAAAAAATTGACCATCCGGATCTGTTGGGTCAATTTGTGGCCAATATAGTTCCAATAATTTTTCATAGGAAAATAACGATGGATCGTACGTTATTTGAACAACTTCATAATGACCTGAAGTTCCTGTTTTAACTTGTTCATATGTAGGGTTTTCAATTGTTCCACCAGTATATCCTGATACAACTTTTTCAATCCCTGGCATTTCATCAAAAGGCTTTACCATACACCAAAAACATCCACCAGCAAAAGTAGCAAGCTCCAATGTTTTATTAGACATTTTAATTCCCCCTATTCCTTCTATTATAAGATTTTATCATTATTGAAAGGAATGGTACAAATAATTATTATTGTATTTCTTAATAATAGTAAAAAATACTATAAAGAACACGATTTCAATCGTTTACTATAAAGATTATTGTAGTATAGCAATTTGTGAGAACTATGAATGATAGGAGATTAGAAAATTCATGACAAACGTAGAACTCTTTAGCCAATTCTGGATTATCATTTTATTTTTAATCCCGATGGTATTAATTTCTAGGACTGTAGTTGCTGGTACTAGGTATTCCCCAATATTAATTATCGTAATTTTCGGCCTCGCTATGGGGTATTTACTAGTATTTAGTGGGGTATCTACACCAGGCTTGCCCGAATTCCCATTTGTTGACTTAATTGCGAAAACGACGATTGTAGCTCTAACCGTCTCTTTCTTTGTTGGTGGACAAGAGCTACGAAAAATCTTGAGTAATAAAAACTTGGACGATGTAGATGTCGTTATCCCTGCAACAGACGAAATTATATTAGGGACGTCAAGAACTCAATTTTTCTATATTATAAGAGCTTTCTTTTTATTGTTTGGAATAGAGGGTCTATTCCGATTAATAGTAACAACTAACAATAGTTTTTCATTTTATCCTTTAATGGCTTATATCGGATTAGTTTTAGCGGTTATTTTAATTGATAACAAGGCAAAAATAGATAATAAGCATTTATACTTACGAAAAGGCATTTATGAAATTATCGCCATTGTTTTAGTATTAGTTTCTTCCTATTCCATTGCTGAGTGGATCTCCGGCTTAATTGCTCTACCACAAATATTTTTTGCAATGATGATTTCTGCTGGCTTAGGTGCCATTCTATACAACTGGACATTTGGACCAACTATTAGGTCTTTATTATTTGCAGGTATCCCGGTCGTTTTAGCTGCTAACTTTATGGTTGGTGGATCTAGAATGGGCGATGCATTTGAAATTTCAGGTATGAACGCTGTATTAACATATGGATTTTTCGGCCAATTATTTTGGATGTTCGGTGGAATAGCACTTATTATGCTATTTGCTAAATCAGCTAACGCACGTAATTTAGCACCTGGTATGGCAGGGGCATTATCGCATTCAGGTTTAACTGGAGCATGTACAGCAGGTGATTTTGGTAGTGTGGCTGCTCAACGTGCGCCAATCATGATTAACATTCCATTTTTTGGCCATGTTTTCGTGTTTTCCATTCTTGCCGTAAGTGCTGAACGTGGAGAGCTATGGATTGTCCCAGCTATGATTATTGTAGCTATCGGTGTTGGATTAACCATTCTTTCACTAGTAAATTTAAGAAAAGCTAACGGCATAGATCAACGAGAAATAAAAGCGTTAATGCAATTTTCTTTTGGGTGGCAGCTTACTGCTGTATTTGGAGGATTAGCAATTTTAAGTTTAAGTGCAATGTCTATGGAGTATGCTGCAATGGCTCAAACGTCCGCTATATCGCATTTTGGCTTATTTGCAGCGGTTCAAGAAGGTATGTTTGGTACTGATGCGGCAGCTTTAATTCCATTTATTTTTTCCATGCCGTTTCTAGTTCACCCTCTCGTATTTTACATGTTTGGGAAGGCGATGGAAAATGATGGAGAAATGCCAATTATTCCAGTTTATCTATTAGCTGCAGTCGGGTTTGTAGGAATTGTAATATCATTATTCGTTTTTTGATTAAGAACAAATGCGCCCTCCGGAACTAGACGTATCAACGCAAGTTTAGTTGTTAGTTGAACGATAAAAAAAACATCCAAAAGGATGTTTTTTTTATACTACTTCCAAGCGATGCTTCGCAATGGTTGCTTTAATGGCCATATAGTCAACTTCTTCAGGTAGAGCTTCTTTAATAGGCTTTAATTTTTCTGTACCAATCTCTTTAATAGTTGTAACGATAAGTTCTTCGTACTCCTCCGGAATAAAGTAATTCCAATTTACTTCTATCCCTTCTTTATCGCATTTTAAAAAATGATTTTGAATGGTAAAGATACTCATGTTCCGTTGTTTCGCAATCTCCGAAAGAGTGGAACCATTATTAAACATAGAAATGGTAACGAGATGACTAGGTTCGGTTGATACATTCTCATTTATTACAGTTGCATTACCTGTAGGAACTTTCCTAGCCCCACCGTTATTCTCTATATATTCTTGTATCGCTTTAATAAATTGTTCACCAAATTGTTCCCATTTATGTTCACCAACGCCTTTAATTGCTAACATGCGCTCCTTACTCGTAGGTAGCTCTCTACTTATATCTAATAGTGTGGAATCAGAAAATACAACATATGGTGGGACGTTTCTTTCTTGTGCAATTAATCTTCTTAACTGACGAAGTTTTTCAAAGAGAGCGTCATCTGTAGCAACACTAGTCGTTTGTTTTTTAATCTTTAACAACACTTTCTCTCCATTCGTTAATACCCCTGTAGAGCGTCTCCCTAATTTTACAACTGGAAACTGCCCTTCTGTTAAAAATAAATATCCTTCGGCACTTAATATATTCATTAATTCTACTATTTGTTTTTCTGTATAGTTACTCATAATTCCATAAGTTTTTAATGTATGAAAGTTAAATTGTTGTAACTTTTTTTCCTTTGAACCTTTTAAGACTTTTGCGACCATCGTCATCCCAAAACGCTCATTCATCCTTTTGATACAAGAAAATATTTTTTGGGCCTCGATCGTAATATCACGCTCTTCATAATCCCCAGAACAATTACTGCATCTTCCACAGTCATTAGTATTACTTTCACCGAAATATTCTGTTATATATGTTTGATGACAGCGGGTAGTGAAACAATAATCTACCATAGCTTGTAGTTTTTGATATTCCACAGATTTCCGCTCGCTGTTTAGTAAGCTTTGTTCAATCAAAAATTTTTGTAATTGAATGTCTCGTGCATTAAACAAAATGGTACACTCACTCTTTAAACCGTCCCTACCAGCTCTACCAGCCTCTTGGTAGTAGGATTCTATCGTTCTTGGCATATTATAATGAATCACGTACCGAACGTTGGACTTATCGATCCCCATTCCAAATGCATTTGTAGCCACCATGACATCAACTTCATCAAAAAGAAACTTATCCTGTGATACCTTTCGTTCTTCTTCTCCCATCCCGCCATGGTATTTTGAAACAGAATATCCCCATGTTGCAATTTTTTCTGTTAAGCTGTCTACTTCTTTTCTTGTTGCAGCATAAATAATCCCGGAAACTTCTTTATTTGCCTGCAAGTATTTTGATATATATTTTTCTTTATCAGTGCCTCGTTCAACATTAAAAAATAAGTTTTCTCTACTGAATCCAGTTATAAAAGTATCTTTCTCTTCTATACGTAATACTTCCCTAATGTCTTCAGACACTTCTTCTGTTGCAGTGGCAGTAAATGCTGCGATTAAAGGCTTATTTTGTAATTGCTGAATAAAACTACCTATTTTTCGATAGCTTGGACGAAAATCATGGCCCCATTGAGAAAGACAGTGAGCCTCATCCACTGCTATAAAAGAAACATTTACTTTATTAAAATAACTAGCAATCTGGGAAGTATGTAATCTCTCAGGAGCAATATAAATAATTTTAAATTCTTCCTTTAAGACTTTATAAAGTCTTTCTTCTATTTCTTCATTTGAAATAGAACTATTAATATAGGTTGCAGCTATTCCTATGCTAGTTAGCGAATCAACTTGGTCTTTCATTAAAGATATTAATGGTGATATGACAATTGTTACACCATCCATTAGTAATGCTGGTATTTGATAGCAGATAGACTTTCCTCCACCAGTAGGCATAATACCTAAAGTTGGATGACCACTTAATATATTTTCAATAATACTTTTTTGCCCTTCTCTAAAATCAGAATAACCGTAATATTTTTGTAGTATATTTTTCGCTTCAATCAACTAAAAGCACCTCATTATATTATGTGTTGGAATATTTTTAAAAGATGGAGAGTAATGGGGATCGTAAAATAAAAAGTAGCATTATACAAACACGTCATAAATAGCCGTTTTTAACTGTTTAAAAATATTTTCATCACCTATTTGTTGTTCTAAATTGTCCATTACACTTTCATAGTACCATTTTTGCTTTTCTCTTCCTCGATTAAATCGACTCCATACTTCGGCACCATTCTTTTTTAAGTCTTCTTGAATACTTAATAAGTTATGAAGTTTATCAGCACATATAATGAAGCAAGTTTCTTTATCGGCTGTTTTTACTTTTTGTATTGCATCGCTTTTGCGTTCTTCCCAACTCAATTTCTTATTCTTCTCTGTACATTTATCAACAAGTGTAGATACCTTTTCTCCAAATATAAGAGAAAGCTCTTTTAAAGTAATCTCGGTGTCTTCGACAATGTCATGGAGTATGCCGGCGATGACGACTTCTTCTTCGCAGTTTTCTTTTTGTAACATCATCCCAACTGCAAATGGATGAGAAATGTAAGGAATGTTTGTACCTTTTCTGAACTGGTTCCTATGAGCGATGGAAGCAAATTCAATTGCCAAATTAATGTTAGACATAATATATCCCCCTATTTAAATAACTTCCGGAGCATTCTTCCTGTACCTTTTCCAGCAACCCTCCTACCTGCACGTTTTGCCATTTTCTTTGGGTTTCCAGATGTAATCGCTTGGATATCGCCTAAAATCTTTGCTGTTTTATAAAGTTTTGAGCGAATTTTACTAATCTTCACGTCTATCACCTCCTACACCTTATTTTATCATGTAAGCTTAAAAAAATTAATGAATAAATCTTAATTAGACAATTGTTGTTCTAAATTAAATTAAAAGTGAATACGCTTACAATGGACTAGTTAAACTAGATCACTATTTAGTTAGGGGGAGTATAGATGATATACAAAAATCCAGGGGAAAATGGTTCCAAAGTGACCTTTAAAAAACGTTATGATAATTTTATTGGTGGTGAATGGGTTTCACCTATAAATGGGGAGTACTTTGAGAACGTTACTCCTGTTACTGGACAAGCCTTTTGTGAAGTTGCTAGGTCCCAAAATGAAGATATTCAACTTGCGTTAGATGCAGCCCATAGAGCAAAAGAAACTTGGGGAAAAACATCTGTTACAGAGCGATCAAATTTATTAAATAAAATAGCAAATCGTATGGAAGAAAATATCGAAATGTTAGCTGTAGCGGAAACATGGGAAAACGGTAAACCTGTAAGAGAAACGTTAGCAGCTGATTTACCTTTAGCTATTGATCATTTCCGTTATTTTGCCTCTGCTATTAGAGCGCAAGAAGGAACAGTTGGAGAAATTGACCAAGATACGGTTGCCTATCATTTTCATGAACCACTTGGTGTTGTAGGACAAATTATTCCATGGAACTTTCCGTTATTAATGGCTGTGTGGAAATTAGCTCCTGCTCTTGCAGCTGGAAACTGTGTTGTTTTAAAGCCGGCTGAACAAACACCATCGTCTATTATGGTACTAATGGAGCTAATTCAAGATTTACTACCACCTGGTGTTGTAAATGTGGTAAACGGTTTTGGTTTAGAAGCCGGTAAACCATTAGCATCTAGCGACAGAATTGCCAAAATTGCTTTTACTGGTGAAACAACTACAGGTAGACTAATTATGCAATATGCTTCCCAAAACATTATACCAGTAACGTTAGAGCTCGGAGGTAAGTCGCCAAATATATTCTTTGAAGATGTTTTCGCGCAAGACGATGAATTTTTAGACAAAGCGATCGAAGGTTTTGTCATGTTTGCATTAAACCAAGGTGAAGTTTGTACTTGCCCTTCTCGTGCTTTAATTCACGAATCCATTTATGACAAGTTTATGGACCGTGCCTTAGAGAGGGTGAAACAAATAAAACAAGGAAATCCTTTAGATACTGAAACAATGATTGGCGCACAAGCATCTTCAGAGCAATTAGAAAAAATACTTTCCTATATTGATATTGGACAACAAGAAGGTGCAGAAGTTTTAACGGGAGGTGCGAGAAATTACTTAGAAGGAGAGTTACAGGGTGGATATTATGTAAAACCGACTGTATTTAAAGGAACTAACGATATGAGAATTTTCCAAGAGGAAATTTTCGGTCCAGTTGTATCTGTAACAACTTTTAAAGATGCTGAAGAAGCACTAAGTATTGCAAACGATACTTTATACGGTTTAGGTGCTGGTGTGTGGACTAGAGATATGAATACAGCATACCGCTTTGGTAGAAAGATTGAAGCCGGTCGAGTTTGGACAAATTGCTACCATGCATACCCTGCTCATGCAGCTTTTGGAGGATATAAAATGAGCGGAGTTGGTAGAGAAAATCATAAAATGATGTTAAGTCATTACCAACAAACGAAAAATTTACTAGTTAGCTATAGCCCTAAAAAATTAGGCTTCTTTTAAAATGAATAAAGTTTTAGCAACAAAGGATGCTCTTGAATTAATTGCAAAATTACGAACAAGACATGGCCCACTACTTTTTCATCAATCAGGTGGATGTTGTGACGGTAGTTCTCCTATGTGTTATCCAAGAAATGAATTTATCATTGGTGACTCTGATGTATTACTTGGAGAAATTGGCAATACTCCATTTTATATGAATAAAAAACAGTATGAGTATTGGAAACATACGCAATTAATTATTGATGTGGTACCTGGAAGAGGTGGCATGTTCTCTTTAGAAGGTCCGGAAGGTGTTCGGTTTTTAACAAGATCTAAAGTGTTTCCTAAATAAAATTAAACCTGTAAAAAGAATAAAAAAAGAAGTCCTACTCGTTAAGTAGGACTTCTTAAACTATTAAACTTCTAATTCAAAATCTGTAGAAGGTTCACTGTTATAAACATCTTTATCTAAGTCATTCGTTGCTTTACTAGTTAAAACTCCTGCTGTCATACTACCACTTACATTAAGTGCCGTACGTCCCATATCAATTAAAGGCTCAACAGAAATTAATAACCCAGCTAGTGCGATCGGTAAGTCTAGTGCAGATAATACGAGAATGGCCGCAAATGTTGCTCCCCCTCCTACTCCTGCTACTCCGAATGAACTAATAGCTACTATTACAATAACCATGAATAAAAATGATGGATCTAATGGATTAATTCCAACAGTTGGTGCTATCATTACAGCTAACATTGCTGGATAAATTCCGGCACAACCATTTTGACCAATTGATAAACCGAAAGAACCGGCAAAGTTTGCAACGCCGTCTGACACTCCTAGTTCTTTCGTTTGCGCTTTAATGTTTAACGGTAACGTTGCAGCACTTGATCTAGACGTAAAAGCAAATGTTAATACAGGAATAACTTTTTTCACGTACGTGATTGGATTTAACCCTGATAACGAGATTAATATTAAATGAATGATAAACATTATTATTAATGCAACGTACGATGCAAGTACGAATTTCCCTAATTTTGCAATTGCTGCGTAATCACTTGTTGCAGTAACTCTCGTCATTAAAGCTAAAACACCAAATGGCGTTAAACGAAGGATGAGTGTTACAACACGCATAATAATGGTATAGAATGTATCAACAATTTTTGCAAAGAAATCAGCTTGCTCTTCATTCTTTCTTCTCACACCTAAGTAAGCCATCCCTACAATCGCTGCAAAAATAACAACGGCAATAGTTGAAGTTGACCTTGCACCAGTAAAGTCTAAGAAAATATTAGATGGAATTAGATCTAACATTTGTTGTGGGAATGATTTCGTTGCGACTTCCGTTGCACGAGATTCTAACGCTTCTCCTCTCGCTACTTCAGCATCACCTTGCTCAATTTGGATTGCTTCAAGATTAAATGCCATTGTCGTTCCAATTCCAATTGCGGCTGCAATTGCTGTTGTTCCTATTAGAATACCAATAATAAGACCACTAATCTTACCAATATTGCTCTTTAGCGTTAATTTAGTAAACGCTGTAAGAATACTAATAAATACTAGTGGCATTACAATCATTTGTAATAACCTTACGTACCCTACACCAACTATGTTAAACCATTCCATAGATGATGAAATAATCTCAGATCCACTACCATAAGTAAACTGTAAACCTAGGCCAAAAATAATCCCTACTATTAATGCTGAAAATACACGCTTAGAAAAAGATACATGTTTTCTCTGCATCATATAAAGACCATATAGTAGGCCAAGTAAAATAATAATATTAATGATGACAAATAAAGTATTCATAAATTTTCCTCCTTTTCGCATTATTACTTTAATCCATTAAACCTTATTGGTCAAGTAGGAATATTTAATAAAATATTAGTATGTATGTTTTTCTTTCGGGAAAAACATACATACTATTCTATTCTTGTACTCGCGGTTTTGTTGGATCACAATCTGGCATTGCAGTAGCTGTTGAACTAGCTAACTTAATTAAGTAATAACATTCCTCTCGAGCCATATGATCAGCCATAATGGCCGAAAACGTACCTAACAGTTGATCTGATAATTCCATTTCTTTTATTTCATGTAAAAAAGTTTTAAACAGTTCTATCTCCAATTTTACTTCAACATTCATTTTAGAAAGTGCAGGAAACGATTGAACGTTCGTTCTTAAATACCCTGCAAGCTCTACTGCTTTTATATAAAAATCTTTAAATCTTTCAATAAATTCGTGCGATCTAACTTTCACATCCTGTTCTACCATATCAACACTATCATTAATTCCTTGCGCATGGCCTGCTGCATCAAGTAACCATACTAAATGGTGATGCAATTCATGAAAAATTGGTGGGCTTTCCCCTTTTTCTAAATAACTTACTACATTTAAATATTCCTCTAATTCATTTACCATATGGTTAATAAATGTTGGCGGTAAGTTTACGGTAATTTCTCCGTGCAATTGTCTACGAATAATAGATAATTTGAATTCACGTAATTGTTGTGTCAAAGCTTTCGCCGTTTTAATGTGTTGATGCACATTTTCGTTCGTTAAACTATTTGCTTCATTGTACAAACGATCGTATCTGTCTTTAAACTGTTGTGCTTTTTGAATATCTTCTTTTTCTTTTGGACCTAACGTATCTAGGAAAAAAATGTTGTGATCTCCAAACACTTGCATCCAAAACCGTTGTTCAAATGTTGCATCTTCTAAAAAACTAATGGAACTCCTCCTCCTTTCTTTCTCATAAACAATATATTCCTACATTTTATAAACATAACTTCTACCTTGAAAATAGGTCTCTTTAGGAAAAAGGCAATTTGTACGATTATTTATTGAAATGAGACAAACTAACGAAAGTACAAGCATATAGATAAAATAGATTGTTATTTTAAGGGGGATGGAAATGAGATTGTTAGTAATAAAAAGAAGTTGGTTTTTGTTCCTAGCGTTTTGTTGTGTTGTTGCTTTTGGAGGATGGTATGTAGTGAACAAAGGAATTATCCCAACAACTGGACAAGTAAAACAAAGTGAAGAAACAGTTATTCATTTAATTACTACAGAATTTGAGACGAAAACTGCAGATGGAAAAGAAATTGAAGTATATCGCTGGGATCCAGGTACAGTTGTTGCTCCAAAAGGAAAAGAAGTTACATTTAAGCTTTTCGGATTAAATGGTCATGAACATCATTTTACAATTGAAGGAACATCGGTACACGGTGTTGTCAACAAAGGAAAAGAAACGGTTGTGAAAGTGCAATTTGATGAGCCTGGTGTGTACAAACTAATTTGTACTTCTCATGCGAATGATGTAGTACCTATGATTGCTTATATACATGTGTATTAATGTGTTGCTGACTAGAGATACCCTAGTCAGCTTTTTTAATCGTTTATGAAACTATAAACGTGTGTAAATTTTGTGGATAACTTCTCTCTTTACTTTTCTGACGTCTAGCTCCGGCGGCTTGGCCCTCGAGACATAAGCCAGTCACTTCCGGTGGACAAAGACCGTCCACCTGCAGCGCCGCACCTTTCTTGTCGGGTCAGAGCGAGCCGCGTCCGCTTTTGTTCTTTGTAAAATGTTTATCTTTCCCCTTTTCTTCTTCTTTACTATCTATTTTTATTTGGAAATGGTATAATTTCAACGGATTATATATATATGGAGGAAATAAAATAAATGATTACAGTGACAAATGTTAGTTTACGTTTTGGAGATCGAAAGTTATTTGAAGATGTTAATATAAAGTTTACACCAGGAAATTGTTATGGATTAATTGGTGCGAACGGTGCTGGAAAATCTACTTTCCTTAAAGTACTTTCTGGTGAAGTTGAAGCACAAACAGGGAATGTTAGTATGAACCCTGGTGAAAGACTTACTGTTTTAAAGCAAAACCACTTCGAATATGAAGAGCATGAAGTTCTTAAAACAGTAATTATGGGCCATGCAAGACTATACGAAGTAATGCAAGAAAAAGATGCAATTTATATGAAAGAAGATTTTTCTGATGAGGATGGAATGAGAGCAGCTGAATTAGAAGGTGAATTCGCCGAACTTAATGGGTGGGAAGCAGAATCAGAAGCTGCTATTTTGCTTAAAGGTTTAGGTATTGAGGAAAATTTGCATGATAAAAAAATGGCAGAGTTAACAGGATCTGAGAAAGTGAAAGTGTTACTAGCACAAGCTTTATTCGGTAAACCTGACGTTCTTTTATTAGACGAACCTACAAACCATTTAGACTTAAAAGCAATCCAATGGTTAGAAGAGTTTTTAATAAACTTTGAAAATACAGTTATTGTCGTATCTCATGACCGTCATTTCTTAAACAAAGTGTGTACTCATATTGCTGATTTAGACTTTAGTAAAATTCAAATATATGTTGGGAACTACGACTTCTGGTATGAATCAAGTCAGTTAGCAACAAAAATGGCTCAAAATGAAAACAAGAAAAAAGAAGAAAAAATTAAAGAATTACAAGCATTTATCGCTAGGTTTAGTGCGAACGCTTCAAAATCAAAACAAGCAACATCTCGTAAGAAGTTATTAGATAAAATAACACTAGACGACATTAGGCCTTCATCACGTAAATATCCTTATATTCATTTTACGCCTGAACGTGAAATTGGAAATGACCTTCTCCGTGTTGAAGGATTAACGAAAACAATTGACGGTGTAAAAGTATTAGACAACGTAAGCTTCATTATGAACAAGGATGACAAAATTGCTCTAGTGGGTAGTAATGAAATTGCTAATAGCACCCTATTAAAAATATTATCTGGCGAAATGGAACCGGATAGTGGTTCATTTAGATGGGGCGTTACCACTTCTCAATCTTATTTTCCGAAAGACAATGCTAAGTTTTTCGAAAATAGTGATTTAAACTTAGTTGATTGGCTACGTCAATTTTCTCCTCAAGATGAAACAGAAACATTTTTACGTGGGTTCTTAGGAAGAATGTTATTTTCAGGTGAAGAGGTTAAGAAAAAAGCAAGTGTTTTATCTGGTGGAGAAAAAGTTCGCTGTATGCTTTCTAAAATGATGTTAAGCGGATCGAATGTATTATTATTAGATGACCCTACAAACCATTTAGATCTTGAATCTATTACAGCATTGAATAATGGTTTGATTAATTTTAAAGGTTCTATCGTTTTCACATCACATGACCATCAATTTATTCAAACAATTGCAAACAGAGTCATCGAAATTACACCTAAAGGACTTGTTGATAAACAAGTTACTTACGATGAATATTTAGAAGATGAAGCTGTACAAAAACAAGTAAAAGAAATGTACGCATAAAAAAACAAAAGCGTAGGCGCTTCGTACAGGCCCGTACAAACTGGACTGTTCCTGTAGGAGATAAAGGAAACACGGTGAACGCGTAAGCGTGAACCGATGTTGACTTAGCGTACGGAGGGAACGGGAAGTTTGACAGGGCCTAAGCGCCGGAGCTAGACGTAACAACACATGTCAGGAGTTATCCACAAACTTTTAGTGTTATAATTTCCTTTGCAATAAAAAAAGAAACCTGAACAGGCACGATTACACTCCTGTTCGGGTTTCTTTTTTATATTTCTTGAAAATATGTTTTGTAAAAACCACTAATTTCACCTTTATTATCAACTACAAAATAAAATTCTTCTGTTTCATTTTTTACATCGTATACTTGTCCTTCCGTTAAGGCGTTATGCACTAAATATTTAGCAGCGTTTGTATGTATACATTTTACTTGTTTTATTGTGTCTGCTTGCTTCCATGTTAAGTGAATCATATTCATTTCTCCATTCTATTAAAGTTTAATGCTATTTTATCATACCTTTTTCCAATGTTAAATTAGTACTTATTTTAAATTGTTTCAACTAGTCCTCCCCTCACCCATTTTAGGCTCCTTTCATACAGTAAATGGAGGAGTTGAGTAATGTTGAACGAATATACGAACCTAATAGCTGAATTTGGTATTGGTGGCGCTCATCCTGGAGGATTAAGCTTTTCTAAAGAAATTTTAACTAATGAAAACATAGATAGCAATGACATTATTTTAGAGGTTGGTTGTGGTACCGGGCAAACAACCGCATACCTTGCCTTAAACGGTCATACGGTAGTGCCGATTGACTCACATCCGAAAATGGTGGAAAAAGCGAACAACAGGTTCCAACAGTTATATCTTCCTTGTAAAGCACAAATAGCCGACATCCATGACTTGCCATTTGAGAAGGACAGTTTCGATATTGTCATAGCAGAGTCAGTTTTATCGTTCACCAACCTAGATCAATCGTTAGCTAATATACATGACGTTTTAAAAGAAGGTGGAAAATTAATAGCATTAGAAATGACAAAAAAGGATTCTATTAAAGATGAATTTTTAGGAAGTATAAAGAAGCACTTTGGTACTCCACAAATACTTTCCAAATCAATGTGGGAAAATAAGCTAAAAAAGCACGGATACGACCCAATCCGCTTTCAAACTATGTCATTACACGATTTGCCTACACCTGAACAAGATATAGCACCGTCCGATATGATTGATGATAAATATTATGAATTAATGTTCAAGCACGAAAAGATTGTTAGAAAAAGTCGTAATATGTTATCGCTTGGTGTAATTGTAGCTCAAAAATAATTACTTTTAAAAGTAGCATTATGCTACTTTTTCTTTTTTTGGAATATTATTGGAACAATTTTGAATAACGCTTCCTCTTTTTTCTATAAAAATACATAAATTATGAATGACTTGTACAAATGGCCTCTAATGGAAACATTTATACAGTGAAATGCTTGTATAATCTTGTTAGGGTATATACATGAGTGTTTGATAGCTACAAACATTTCTTAGGAGGTAATACAATGTTAAAAAAATTATTAATGTCATCATTTATTGCGACGGTTCTCTTTTCTGCTACTGCAGTTGGAGCAAGCGCATCGACATATACAGTTAAATCTGGAGATTCTTTATGGGAAATCGGAAAAAAATACGGAGTATCTGTTAAAGATATTCAATCATTAAATAATAAACGAAATCATTTAATTTTCCCTGGTGAAACTTTGAAACTACCAAAAGCAGTAACAGCATCTGAAAAGGAATTAATGGCACGTCTTGTTCATGCAGAGGCTAAAGGAGAATCTTATGCAGGAAAAGTTGCGGTTGCGACTGTAATTTTAAACCGTGTAGATAGTGATTCATTCCCTAATACTATTAATGGTGTTGTTCATGAGAGAACTCCTCATGGAGGTTATCAGTTCACACCTGTACAAAATGGCCAAATTAACTTAGCGGCGGATAAAGAAGCAATGAAAGCAGTTGAAGAAGCAATCGCATTTAGAGGACAAGGTAAAGGTTCTTTATACTTCTATAATCCTGCTAAAACAAATGATCAGTGGATTCGTACTCGTGCAGTAACAACGACTATCGGTAACCACGTTTTCGCTAAGTAATATACAAATTAATAAGTGTTAAAACAGTGGGGAAAACTATTCGTTTTTCCCACTGTTTTGTTTATAAGTAACTTTGTCATCCTTTAGTAACTTTATAATTCTTATGGTTTATAACGGTTCTAATTGGTTCACCTGTGTTAGGATTCTTTCCGATATCAACTATAACGGAGCTATCTCTTACTGCAATAACCTGTCCCTTTATTCCCTTTCGGTGTCCTCCTTTTACTGAAATCGTATCACCAATATTTGCTACATTCGTTAGTTTATTTTCTGTTTCCATGTTTTCAACTCCCTTACACCTTGTATCGTTTCCATAAGAAATTCAATTATCCTTCTATTACTTTTTGCATATAATCATGTACGATTCGTCTTAAAGGATCTTTTTCATTGAGTAGATGGTGATGTCCCTCATCGAATAATACAGCATTGCTATTAGGAAATGTTTGTAGAAGATAATGACAATTATAATTCCAATCAACGGTCGTATCTTTATTTCCTTGAATAATATGAAAAATATTATCTTTCTTATTTATTGATTGCAAATTATTATACCAATTTTTTAATGCCAATAACCAATTATTTCGTATAACATTTACTTGTAAAGGGTCCTTCTTCAAAAACGTTAAATAGCTTTCATTAGAAGTGTTTTTTCGATACATCCTTTTTACATTCATACGAATAATATTCAAAAAAGGAGACGTGACAGTCCACAAATAAGATCGAATGAGTGGACATACTAAAATTACTTTTTCAAAAGGCGAATGGTAACGAATACAAAAATCTATTAGCATTGCAGCCCCAGTGCTATGCCCAATTGCAAAAAGCTTCTCTTTATCTATACTCCTATTCAATAATACTTCCTTGAAAGTTGAAGCGTAGTCTGTAAATGCTTTAACCTCTCCCCTGTTTCCACTAGAAAGACCATGCCCAATTAAATCAATTGTTTGCACTTCATATCCCTTTTGAATAAAAAAATTGATTGTATAATGCAAAGAATTAGAATGGTCAAGAAATCCATGAATAAGCCAAATTGTTCCCTTAGTAATAGGTGGAGTAAAGCTTTGTATAAATATTTTGTTGTTTTTACAAGTTAACCATTCATGGGAATGTATAGGTAAATGTTCTTCTAAATGATAAAAACGCAAATAGTCTTCTTTATTTTTATGGATTCCAAACTCCATTTTCTTTCACTTCCTCATATGTAATCATTATTTTGTCGTAACTAACTTTTATCACTATTTCTATTTATTAACAACTTTGCAAAGTATTTAACATGCTTATTAAGCATAAACTTTTCACTTCCTTCGAATGATAAAAGTATCCTTGAAGAAAAGAGGTGTTTCGATTGAATTGGAAAAGTATTATTATTGCAGGGATGACAGTTTCATTATTAACTGGTTGTGGAGCAGACCAAAGAGCAGAAAGAGGCGCTCCTAATGAGGCTCTAGATGTAAACTGGGAAAACCGAGGAGCACGTACAGGGTATATGGATGCTCGAAATGTTCGCTACAATGAAGGTATGTTTGGAACGAACGACCTTGGAACAGAACGAAACAGAAACAACATGAATATAAACAATACAGAAATCGGTCGTGATGGAACTTTCCGTAGTCAAAATGCAGCGAATGAATCACGAATGGCTGTAGCTGATAGAGCTGTTGATGCTGTAACAGATTTAGATGAAGTTAAAAGAGCGAATATTATTGTTACAAATAGAATCGCTTATGTTGCTGCAGTTTTAGATGATGGGCACAGTGGGCAATTAACCGAAGAAGTGGAAAATAAAATTGCAAGAGAAGTTCGAAAAACAGACCGTGATATACAAAACGTATATGTTTCCACAAATCCAGAATTTGTGGATCGTATGCAAGGATATACCAATAATATTAATGAAGGTCGTCCAATAGCCGGATTTTTCGAGGAATTTACAGAAACAATTTCGCGCATTTTCCCTAATGCACGATAATAAATGATAAGAAAGAGACCGCATTTTGGTCTCTTTCCTCATTTTAATTCTTCCTCATTAAATATAATTGCGTCTGCAAGTTGTTCAGCCGTTTGGACACTATATTTTTTAACCTCAACTAGTATTTCGTTGGTCACATTCTCGATTTCCTCGCGAGAATAGCCTAATCGTTCCATTGCAATTGTTGTATAGGCTATAATTTCATTCACTTCCATCGTATCCCTCCTTATTGATGATATTTTCTGTTAAAACAATCTTCATATACACTATCGCGGTTTTAAAGTATTTAAAAAAGCCCACACAATTGTGAGCTACTTTAGTTTGCGAGTCGCATTTAATAATTTTTGTTTTAATTCATTTTCCATTGAAACAAGCTCTTGTTCGACTTGAACACGTTTTTCTCTACCTTCTTGTTGTATTTTTAACGTTTCTTCTAACGTTTCGATTAAATTGGCTTGTGTCTTTTTCAATGTTTCTACATCCACAATCCCTCGTTCATTTTCCCTAGCAGCTGCAATTGTGTTCTGCTTTAGCATTTCCGAGTTTCTTAATAATAAATCGTTCGTCGTTTCCGTAACGCTTTTTTGTGTATCTACTGCCTTTTGTTGGTTATATAAAGATACTGCAATAATTAGTTGGTTTTTCCATAATGGAATAGCTGTTAGGATAGAAGAATGAATTCTTTCGACTAATGTTTGATTTGTATGTTGAATTAAACGAATTTGCGGTGCCATCTGTAACGTAATTTGACGACTAATTTTTAAATCATGCACACGCTTTTCTAATCTGTCGACAAATTGAAGCATATCAGAAACTGCTTGAGCTTCCATTTGATTGTTCGTTAATCGAGCTTTTTGTTCCATCTCAGGGATCGTTTTCGTTTGTAATTCCTCTAGTTTGTGTTCCCCAGCAGCGATATAAACATTTAATGCTTGAAAATATTCTTTGTTTTTATCGTAAAGTGACTCTAGAACAATATTATCTCGTTGCAAAACTTTTTTAAAGCTTTCCAGCTGATCAGAAATTTTATCGATTTCAAATCCAATTTTACGGTATTTAGCAAATAATTGATTAACTGAATTTCCGATGCCGCCGAACAATCTACTTAACATGCCTTTCTTTTTTGGCTCCAATTCACCGGGTTTTACCTCTTTAATTTTTGTCATTAAATCAGTAATAACCTCACCAACTGGACCTGCGTCCTTCGTTTGGATATGGGAGAGTATAGAGTTGGAAAAATTAGATAGTTCTGATTGTGCTGCAACTCCGTATTGGGATATAGCCTGCTGGTCTTCGGGATTAATTTGCTTTGCAATTTCAATTGCTTTCTTTTTATGCTCTTCTGAAAGGCTATTCATTGCCGATTCCTTTTGTTCTAGTTGTTGCTCTACTTCTATTATTTCCCCGCTATTAGTTGTGGAAAATGGGTTGTTTAATAAGTCATTTAAAGTGTCATCTTTAAGTTTTTGTTCCACGATTTTCTCTTTGTCCATTTAAAGCACTCCTTCTACTTTTTCAAGGTTGAATCGATATTTTTTTCGCTGTTCTTAATTAGTTTTAATTCTACATCGAGATTAGTTATATCATTATTTAAAATCGAAATAAGTTCTCGTTCCATCGCTTTTTCTAAGCTTTTCAACCCATCTTCTGCTTCCCTTATAGAAGACTTTATTGTATGATCTCTTACAGGCTGAGAAACTAACTTAACATATTTATCGGTAATAATAGCAGCAGAGTCTAAGTGTTGATGGATAAAGTGACTTGCATCTCGAAATCGTTGTGGTTCAGTCTCTATCATTTTTATTACTTTATTGGACATTTTATAAACGTTATTAATTGTTTGAAAGACGAAAATAGACCGAACTCTAAATCGGGCATTGTTAATTTCTTTCACTTTTTTCTTTGCCTCTTTCATTTGCTGTGCTACATACTTCTTTTCTTTATTTACTATTTTGTTCAAATTGCTATTTGGGATGAATTTTTTCTTTAATAACGAGTAGGAAGTAAAGAAAGTTATTAAACTAATTAGTGCAGATATAGTAAATTGAAATCCGCTAGAAAATAAAGCAATTAAAAATACAATTACCGATATATTAAACGAACCGATTAGAATTAAAGCTCGTCTTATGAATATTTTCACAATAAACTCACTCCTAGTGACTGTTATTTAGTTATATATATTATTACGATTATAACGAATAGAAGTTTCAAACTTATTATATCATTATTAATAAGAAAAGGTTATGTTCAAAAACAAACTGAACATAACCTTTTTATCAGATACTAATTGAAACATATTTAACTTCTACATATTCGTCTAAACCATAATGGCTCCCTTCTCTTCCGATGCCACTTTCTTTCAGACCTCCAAAAGGGGCTTGAGCGGTAGAAGGAGCAGCGTCATTTACTCCGATTATGCCATATTCTAAACTTTCTGTTACTCGATACATCCGACTTAAGCTTTCAGTATAGAAATAAGCCGCTAAACCATACGGAGAGTTGTTAGCCCTATTAACTACTTCGTCTTCATTGCGGAAAGTAGCAATAGGAGCAACTGGACCAAACGTTTCTTCTGTCATCACCATCATTTCGTCCTTAACGTTAGAAATAACTGTTGGTTCCAAAAAGTTATCAGCAACAACTCTTCCACCACAATGGATCAATCCACCATTTTCGATAGCATCTTTTATTTGGCTCTGTACTTTGTTTCTAGCACTTAGGTCAATTAAAGGTCCGATATCAGATTGAGAATTTAGCCCATTTCCAATTTTTAATTTTTTCACTTCCTCAACAAACCGCTCTATAAATGTCGAGTGAATGGATTCATGAACAAAAATTCGATTTGCACAAATGCAAGTCTGTCCAGCGTTACGAAACTTGGATTGAATAGCACCTTTCACTGCTTTTTCAATATTGGCATCTTCAAATACTATAAATGGAGCATGCCCCCCTAATTCTAAAGAAACCTTTTTAACTGTTGTTGCGGCTTGTGCCATTAATTGCTTACCAATTTCAGTAGAACCAGTAAACGTTAATTTCTTTACACGTGGATCTTGTAACAAATTGTCACCTATTAAGCTAGATTTCCCTGTTATTACATTGAGAACCCCTTTCGGAATACCTGCTTCATGACCGTATTTCGCCAGCAATAAAGCTGTTAATGGGGTTTGACTAGCTGGTTTAATAATGATGGTGCAGCCTGCCACTAATGCTGGTGCAACCTTTCTTGTAATCATTGCGGCTGGAAAATTCCAAGGTGTTATCGCTGCAACTACCCCTATAGGTTGTTTCTGTATGAGTATACGCTTTTCTCGAAATTGAGAAGGGATGGTTTCTCCATACATTCTTTTTCCTTCTTCTTTATACCATTCTAAGAAGCTATTTGCGTAATGTACTTCTCCTAGTGCCTCTTTTAACGGCTTACCTTGTTCCATTGTTAAGACACGCGCAATTTCTTCGGCGTTTTTATCTATGAGTTCATACCATTTATGTAAATAAGCAGCCCTTTCGTAAACGGATAAACGTTTCCACTCGTGAAAAGCTAATTCAGCACTGTTGATTACGAGGTCCATTTGTTTATGAGTAATAATAGGTACAGATCCAATTGTTTCACCTGTTGCCGGATTGGTCACTTCCATCCATTCGTTCGTTTTTACCCATTCACCGTTAATGTACATCGGTTGTTGCTCCATTCTCCTCACTCCTTTTGTACAATTTACGTTTGTTGTTACCTATCTATTCGTTGAATTTAATTATATACAATAAGTTCAGCAGTAATTATAAACTGCCTTCTGCTTTCTTTTGAAAGTAAGTAGACGTTTTATTTAGTTTAATAAAATAAATGATAATAATAGTTAGTGATAGTAATCCGAATACTAATGCCATTAATTTAAGGCCAATTGTATCTAAGAATAGTCCTGTACCTAACAGAACTACTTGAAAAGCGACTCGATCTAACATATTACGAAATGAGAAAAATCTGCCGTGGTATTCTTTCGGAATTTTAGTTTGGAATATCGTTACTGCTATAGGGAAAAAACAACCTACTGCTAACCCAAAAATGGCAAACGACATAAGCGACATCCACTTTACGTCGGCAAAAAATAAGGAAAGGTGTGCAAAAGCAATCAATGTTACAAAACTAAACATTAACGTTATTAAGTTTTTATCTTTTGAAATTCTTTTAACTGCAAATGCCCCTATCATAAAAAAGATACCTTCTACTGCATAAATGAAGCTTTTAATAGTTGAATCATCTTGTAGCTCACTAATATTGATAACCATTAAATTAAAGCCACCTAGAAATAAATAAGGGATCATCGTCAAAATTAATACAGTTAATGCAATCGGTGTTTCTTTTAAAACAGGAATTACTTCTTTGAAACTACTAGATTTTTTAATCTTTTTCGATGCAAGCCCTTCACTCTCATCTATTTTTAGCAGGAAAGTAGTAATTAATAAAAAGCCGTATGCGATGAACGAAGCTAAATATAATGACGATAAACTCATTACAACGAGCATAGCACCAGCAATGGCAGTACCTGCTATTCGAGACACAGTAGATACATTCATATGGATGCCATTCATTGTTAATAGATCATTATCCTTTACAATTAAAGGTATAGCTGATTGTAGAGCAGGGAAATAAAAAGCAGCTGATATTTGGATAGAAATCATAAACAATACCATAAAGGTAATAGAGCTATATTGTATCGCTAAAAACATAAAGCAAACACTTAACATACGTCCAATACCAGAATAAATCAGTACTACTTTCTTGCTATTTGAATCTATTATTCTTCCAGCAAGTGGTCCAACTAAAACACCAGCTAAAAGTCCTACAAACATGATGAGTGCTTTAACAAAATCCGAAGGAATAAAGGCTTGCATAAATTCTAAATTTCCTATTATGCCAGTCCATAACCCTAGGCCAGCAATAAATTCACCAATAAGTATTATCCACACATTTTTATTTTGCCACATTCCAATTTCTCCATTCCGTTAATAAGTGCAATGCTATTCATAATATAGCATTCTTCCATACATTTCGCTATACGAAATAATACAAAAAAAAGAGGGGGAAATGCTCTCCCTCATTAATCATAAATAAATTCAAATGTGTAAACTTTGCGCGGATATCTATAACTTTTCGACTAGCTCCGATGGCTTGGTACTGCTCATATTTTCCTTATCCTCAGTACGATAGGTTAACATTGATTCACACGTTCCAAAGCGAGCCACCTGTGCTTTTGTTCGTTATTGTGTAAATTTCACTTCTTTCGTCGTACCGTCTGTAAATGTTACTTCTAATTCAAATTCTTTATATTCAGTTGGTATACCGAAAACTGTCAAAATTTCTTCTGTGATCTCTATATTCTCCGTTTCTTGTGTGAAATTTAACTGTTCTAACTTAGGTTTTAGTTCATTGTATGCATCATCACCATACAACCTACGATCATTTAAATCGTCTTCAATTTTCGATTCTCCGTTCCCTTCCATTTCATACTCTGCTTCATAAGATACATTGCGGTCATATTCAACATCTAAGTCAAATTTCATAAATGAATGTTGTATATCCTCATCTCTAACAGTCATATCATCATCGTCATCCAAAGGATTAATTTCCCCTTCTGTAATTCCAGGTGTTGTATTATTTGTGTCGCCAGTTTCTGGGGGTGGCGGAGATACGTCATTTTGTCCACAACCAGTAATGACAAAAAGCAGTGCAAAAATCATGAGTATATTTGTTTTAAACATTTTATCACCTTCCTGTTTTTTCTAAAGTTATGTTATCCATTATCGTTTTTATTTACTCTTAAATAAGTTTTTTTCTTGAATGGTATATGTAAAATAAAGCGTTTTTTTAATAAAGTACCGCTTTAAATTAACTGAGTTAAATTAAAAATAATATTCACTTGACTTGTAAACGTTTACTGCGTTAATTTTAAAAAATATTCAGATGTTTATTTATAGAAAGAAGGTTTATAATGACGCGCTCTTTTAATTTTTCTGCCGGTCCTTCTACTTTGCCGTTACCTGTATTAGAAAAAGTTCAAAAAGAATTTCTATCATTTCAAGGAACAGGAATGTCCATTATAGAAATAAGCCATCGTTCCAATTACTTTGAAGAAATTATGGAACAAACTGAACAGTTATTACGTGAATTAATGAATATTCCTAATAACTATAAAGTTTTATTCGTTCAAGGTGGAGCCTCTCTCCAATTTTCAATGGTTCCGATGAATTTATTAACAAGTTACAATACTTCCTATTATGTAAACACAGGGTCTTGGGCAAAAAAGGCAATTGCTGAAGCGGAAAAGTATGGTGAAGTTCATGTGCAAAATTGTCCTATACATCATATTCCAAAATTATCGTTAGATTCTATTAGCCTTGTTGATTATGTTCACATTACTACGAATAATACGATTGAAGGAACTAAATTTGCTTCAATCCCGAATACTGGGAATGTACCATTAGTTGCGGATATGTCGTCCAACATTTTATCAGAAGAGTATGATGTTGAAAAATTTGGAGTAATTTACGCTGGAGCTCAGAAAAATATTGGTCCTGCTGGACTATGTATCGTTATTGTTCGTGAAGATTTGGTTGGGCAAAATACGTTGCATACTTTACCTACGATGTTGAATTATGAAACGTATGTTAAGTCGAATTCTATGTATAATACACCTCCCACCTTCAATATTTACATAATGAAGTTAGTACTTGAATGGTTAAAACAATTAGGTGGCGTGCAACAAATAGAAAAAATAAACAAAGAGAAAGCAGCATTATTATACAACTTTTTAGATGAATCAACTCTGTTCTATTCCAATGTTCATATCGAGAATAGATCACTTATGAACATCCCTTTTAACACGACTTCTAGTCAATTGAATGAGCAGTTTATTAGTGAGGCAACCTCTGCTGGTTTCTATTTTTTAAAAGGGCATAGGTCAATAGGTGGAATGCGTGCTAGTTTATATAATGCAATGCCCATAGATGGTGTAAAAGCGCTTGTTAGTTTTATGAAGCAATTTGAAATGAAGGCGAGGATGTCAAATGTTTAAAATTAAAACCTATAATTCTATCGCTCCGAAAGGGTTACAAGTTTTTGAGAATAACTCGTACATGTTAAATGAAAGTGATAATCCTGATGGTATTTTACTAAGGAGTTTTAACCTACACGACGAATCTATTGCGCAAAGTGTAAAAGCTATCGCTCGTGCTGGTGTAGGAGTGAATAATATTCCAGTAAAAGAATTATCAGACCAAGGAGTAGTTGTTTTTAACACTCCAGGTGCTAATGCAAATGCTGTTAAGGAGCTAGTCCTATTAAGCTTATTCGTTTCTTCTAGAAACTTTCTGCCTGCTATAGAGTGGACGAACACATTGAAAATTGATAATAGTACTTCTATTCCATCTCAAGTGGAAAGTGGAAAAAAACAATTTGTCGGCAATGAAATAAGAGGAAAGCGTTTTGGTGTTATTGGCGTTGGAGCGATTGGTGTATTAGTAGCGAATGATGCACTAGCTCTTGGTATGGATGTTGTTGCGTATGATCCATTTATATCAGTTAATACTGCGTGGCAATTATCTAGTAATGTGCAGCGAGCACATAATATGGATGAGATTTTTAGCACGTGTGATTATATAACCCTCCATGTGCCATTAACAGACAAAACTCGTAATATAATTGATGAAGCGGCGATCGGCAAAATGAAAACGGGAGTACGTTTATTGAATTTTTCAAGAGCTGAATTAGTAAATGTTGAGCATTTACAAGATGCATTAGAGAAAGAAAAAATATCCAATTATATAACGGATTTTCCTACGGAGAAACTATTGAAAATGAAAAACGTCATTACGATTCCACACTTAGGTGCTTCTACAGTAGAAGCAGAAGAAAATTGTGCATTTATGGCAGCTTCTACTCTCAAGCAATACTTAGAAACTGGGAATATTCAACATTCGGTTAATTTTCCAAACGTGTATTTGCCATTTACTCGTTTATCAAGAGTAACAGTTGCACATAAGAACATTCCGAATATGGTTGGGCAAATTACTGCTGTTCTCGCGCAATACGAGATGAACATTGCGAATATGTTAAATAGTAGTAAGGATTTATGGGCATATACTATTATTGATTTAGATAGTAAAGCAGAACATAAAGATTCTATCATTCAAAAATTACTCACAATAGATGGTATAAAAAAAGTTAGAATTATTGAGAACGAAAGATAATCCTTCATTTTTAAAGAGGTTGGGACGTAACTATTTTCACCAAAGTAAATAACGAACAAAAAATAGTACGGTAATAACCCGCTCCGGAAATATACTTCGCTTTCCGCGGGCGGCTGGTGAGCCTCCTCGTGCTTCGCACTGCGGGGTCTCACCTATGCCTTTTCTCCCGCTGGAGTCTACGTATATTTCCTCCGCTAATCCTGCGATAGTCCGTTATATATCTGATCAATTTAGTTTTGTCCCAGCCTTAATATCAGATACTTTTTAGTAATAGTTTTTTTAATAAAGGAAATAATACATCTGGTAATTCATCAATGTTAGGTACTAGGATGCTATACTTTCCGTACATATTTTGAATTGTTTTCCTTTGGCTCTCTTCTATTACTCCATTCGAAAGGAATACATTTATTACTTCAATTCCTTGCTTCCTTGCATTCATTACTGCTTCATGTGTATCTACAATGCCATTTTGTTCATAATTCATCGCAGCGGGCTCCCCATCGGAAAATACAAGGAGGAACTTTTGTTTTTCGTTTCGATGTAGCAAACGATTGGCCATATGCCTTATTGCATAACCATCGCGATTATCTTCTTCTGGTTGTAGTTGAAGAATTTCTGGTCCGGTTTTTTGTAAGCTTGAAGAATGGAAATCTATAACTGTTTTAAAATAATTTGGTTGACTTATCTCTGTGGCATCATTTGTATCTTCCCAAAATCCAACTACTTCATGGGGAACTTTAACCGATTTTAATGCTTCGTGGAATAAAGTAATTCCATATTTCGTTTCATCCATTTTATCAAACATAGATGCTGAGCAATCAACTAAAAGAGTGAAAACTGCATCTATTTCCATAGATTCAGCATTCTTTTTATAAAACATTCGAGGGGATTCGTCTGTGAACCACGGAAGTAAATTTTTACTTAGTCTCCCGAAGTGCAAATTACTTCTAGGTGATGTGAGTTTATGCTCGAGTGTTTTCTCAATCATTTGCTTTAACTTTTTTTGGTATGATGACACCATCGCTTGAAATTCATTGTAAGACTGTTTGTCTTCTCTAAGCACAGGTTGGGCTTGAAGAAAAACAGGATAGGCGAATTTATTCTCTTTCCCAAAATCACCATCCTTGCCGCCCTCTTTCATTTGGTCATCACTTACAACCTCAAGCGAATCTGTTGGTGAAAAGTCGTTTTTGGATGATTGTTGACTCGATCCTTGAACAATGCCTAGTGCCTGATCACCATCCTCACCTTCGCGCACTCCTTCTCCCATCAAATCAGTTTTTGCCCCTGACTCTAAATCGAACTGAAGAAAGCTTTGAGTATTCGTTTCGCTTTCACGATGCCATGTTGGAAGTTTGTCTTCGTGTATATCTTCTTCCCCTGTTTTATCTTTATCACTTTCATCATCGTTCTGTAATTTACTTTTCCTTTTAATATCATCAAAGTTGAGACCTTCTTCTACAATTTCCTTGTCGGTAAAGTCAGGTGTGAAAAAGTAT
Source organism: Sutcliffiella cohnii (assembly GCF_002250055.1). Taxonomy (NCBI): domain Bacteria; kingdom Bacillati; phylum Bacillota; class Bacilli; order Caryophanales; family Bacillaceae; genus Sutcliffiella; species Sutcliffiella cohnii. Next base: position 2,277,499 of record NZ_CP018866.1, on the reverse strand, counting down.
AAATTCAACATATCGTTGTCCAATATATCTTCTATTACTTCTTGTACATTTACACAAATTTGAATAATTTCATTTGTCGAAGTTGCCTCATAACATTTACTACATTCAGAACGAATATATGGTAGAGCTAAGTTTATTTCATCACTTATAATCGGAATCTCTTCTAATGGATTATTCGTAGTTAATACGATGTAAATTAGATTGTATAGTGCATCAATCCGAATGTTTCTTTCATTATTTACCGTCAATTGACTGCGAAAGTATTTCCGATATTCTTCCCTGCGGATTTCAAAAGAATTCACAGTCCCAGTGCGTTCTTTTTTTATTAGTTCTTCTACCCGTAAGTCTTCTAACAACGAGAATAGTTGTCGTAAGAAATTTCCGTGCTTTGCTTTTTTTATTTTCTTAAGGAACTTTAGTACTTCTGTATAATTTGTATGTGGAACATTTCCTAAACTCCTTATATATACGTCTGATTTTAGGCCATGTATTTTTTCAAATGTTGGATGGTTATCCCAAAAAAGACTAATATATAGTACTTTATCAAATGGATCAAAATAAGATTTGAACGCATATTCCACTTCAAGTTGTTCGATTTTAGATAATGATACGGATAAATCTAAAAGTTCCATAAACAGAAGAGAATCAATTTTTTTATCATTAAAGACAATGTGTCTCATATTACTCGCCTCATTCAAATAACGTTCTTGCTACATTCATTACAGCTGATTTTTCCCGTTCGTCATCTAGTTTTTCTGCAATTCCGCGTTGAACTGCACGAAGAGTTGGTAAATATACAGCTAAATCACAAGTATCTATTAATGCTCGTACAGATGCAGCTTCTTCTGAAAGGTGTCCGTTTTTTACTAATGTTTGTAAATCGTTTGAAAGCACAACGAATTTTTGTATTAGTTTTTCATCCGTAAGTTTCGATTGTGACAATAGTACTTGTTTTAATATGTCACCTTGAATATAAGGAACATCTATAACAATAAAGCGGTTTTTTAATGCTTCATTTAATGGAACCGTTCCCACATAGCCTTCATTAATGGCAGAAATAACGGCGAATCCTTCTTTTGCCCGAATTACTTCTCCAGTAAACGGGTTTGTTATAGTTTTTCGATAATCTAAAACACCATTTAAGATTGGTAATGTTTCTGGTTTCGCCATGTTGATTTCATCAATATAGAGTAAGTGACCTTCTTGCATCGCTTTAATAACTGGGCCAGGTACAAATGTTATTTCCGCAACACCATTATGTTGACGAATTGTTTTATAACCTAATAATGCCTCTGCGTCTAAGTCTACAGAACAATTGATACTATGCATTGGTTGGTGGAAAACAGAAGATAATGTTTCTGCTAATTTTGTTTTACCGGAACCAGTGGGTCCTTTAAGAAGGACGTTTTTACCCATTGCTAGAGCAATGATACTATCAAATAAAAGGTCATTATTATTAGAGGTGTAGCCACCACGTCCTATTAAAGACTGCTCATCTGCCTTCAGGTCTTTCACTTTATTTTCATCAATTAATTTTTGAATATTATTTGGTAATTGTATATTATACATCTAAATTCTCCTTTTACATCTCTTTGCATTATATAGGAAAAAGCTGTTGATAAAATCAACAGCCTTTTTATTATAACAGTCATTTTATTATACATGAAGTAATACAAATCACAATTAATTCTTTATTTACATATTCTCTGCTTTTTTAACTCTATCAGCATGTTCTTCAACAGGATTTTTCTTCTTACCACCTATTATATAGCCACCAACTGCTAGGCCGATGAGTACTGCCCAGAAAATACCTTTCCATACTGGGTGCTCCGGCACGATATGTGGAATAATATGGACGTTTGGATGTGCAAGTGTAAATACAGCCAGTTTAACCCCTACCCAACCAACTATTAAAAATGCAGCCGTTTCTAATGTTGGGCGTTCTTTCAATAATTTTACAAAATACGTAGCTGCGAAACGCATAATAACTACTCCAGTAAAACCGCCTAGGAAAATGATGATAAACTGTCCACCATCTAATCCCCCAATAGTTGGTAAGTTCGTTTTCGGTAACGTCATTGCTAAGGCAATCGCTGCAAGAATAGAATCAACAGCAAATGCGATATCCGCCAATTCCACTTTTAATACAGTCATCCAAAAACTGGATTCTTTTTTCTTCTCTCTAGTAGCCGCCGCCTCCTCGGCTTTGGCGCTTACTGCTTTTCTCCATAAATGATTGAAACAAATAAACAGTAAATATAGAGCCCCAATTGCTTGAACTTGCCAAATATCAACTAAAAACGAAATGATAAACAATGATCCAATTCGGAACACAAAAGCACCTGCTAGACCGTAGAAAAGTGCTTTTTTACGTAAATCATCCGGTAAATGTTTTACCATAATAGCTAAAACTAGTGCATTGTCAGCTGCTAATATACCTTCTAATATAATTAATACTAACAATACCCAACCGTACTCTAACAATAATTGAACTTCCAATTTACTTCCTCCTTAATATAAAAAGCCTCTACCCTACTTTTTCAGGTAAAGGCTTTTTGTGCGTAAGAACACAAAAAAGACCTTTACCTAAATAGAACTTAGGCAAAGGTCTTGCTAACAACAATGGTTGCCGATAACGCCGGAAACTGATCTACAGTTACGAGATGACGACATTATCGTTTTCATAGCTACTCCCCTTTGAATGGGCTTTCGATATGTAATTGATACTAATATATTAATAATATAATAGATTCATGTCAACATTTTTAATTAGATTTAGTGACACTTTGTTAAAATTATTGTAAAAAAATATAATTATATACAGCTAATATAATTTTCACTTTGCGTTATTTTTTCTCGATGATATAATCTTTAAGATTACGTGTACACATAAAGGGGATTATGAAATGAAACAGGCTCATACATATAGAGATAAATTGAAAATATTTATTCAAATTGTTATACCAATTGTAATTACTCAAGTTTCTTTATCCTCTATGAATTTGTTCGATATTATGATGACTGGAAATGTGAGTGCCACAGATTTAGCAGGTGTAGCAGTAGGTTCTGGATTGTGGATTCCTGTTTATACGGGGCTTAGCGGTATTCTCTTATCGATTACTCCGATTGTGGCTCAATTAGTTGGAGGAAAAAAAGGTGGGGAAGTATCTAATTCTGTAACGCAAGGGCTATACGTTTCAATAGTCATGAGTTTAATTGTCATCTGCCTTGGTGCTATCGTGCTTAACCCAATTTTAAATGGAATGACATTAGAAAATGAAGTGCGTTATGTTGCTAAATATTACTTAATAGCATTATCATTCGGTATATTCCCGTTATTTGCATACTCTGTAGTAAGAAGTTTTATTGACGCACTTGGTCATACGAGAATTTCTATGATTATTACATTATTATCCTTGCCGATTAACGTATTATTAAATTATGTACTGATCTTTGGAAAACTAGGCTTACCAAGTTTAGGTGGGATTGGTGCTGGTATTGCGTCTGCACTTACCTATTGGCTCATTTTAATTATTTCTCTATTTATTGTATTAAAATATCAACCCTTTGCTGTTTACGGTATTTTAAAATCTTGGGTTCCTATTCAGTTTAATAAATGGAAGGAAATTTTATTAATTGGAGTGCCAATTGGTCTGTCTATATTTTTTGAGACAAGCATTTTCTCTGCGGTGACACTACTAATGAGTGCTTTCGATACGATAACGATCGCAGCACATCAAGTTGCATTAAATTTCGCCTCCTTTCTTTATATGATCCCTTTAAGTATTTCGATGGCGTTAACGATTTTAGTGGGATTTGAAGTTGGAGCAAAACGGTGGAAAGATGCTAGGCAATATACGTTTTTAGGAATAAGTATAGCTGTTATTTTTTCAAGTATACTTGCAATTTTCCTATTCTTCTTGCGCGAGGAAATTGCTTCTTTATATACGAAAGACACAGATGTTTTATTATTAACAACTGTATTTCTAATTTACGCTCTATTTTTTCAGTTGTCGGATGCAATTGCGGCACCGATACAAGGAGCATTACGTGGTTATAAAGATGTTAATGCCGCATTTTATTTAGCTCTTATATCTTATTGGGTTATTGGCCTTCCAATTGGTTTTATTTTAGCTAACTTTACCGAGTTAGGAGCTTTTGGTTATTGGGTTGGTCTTATTGTCGGACTTGCCGCTGGTGCAATCGGTCTTTCCTTCCGATTAATTCATTTGCAAAAAAAGGTAGTGAAAATGGAAAGTGAATAAAAAGGTCTCAAAAGTCAGTGGAGACACTGATTTTTGGGACCTTTTTCTGTCGTTTATTGATATGTTCAACTTTCAATCCAATGGTAGGATAGCATATCCATTATTTTTTTAAAATTAAATTGGCTACGTTTAATGCACTTGAGAAAGATAACTCTGATAATTGCCCCTGTCCTTCACACCAGTCTCCAGCAAAAAATGTGTTTCGGAAATCCGGGAAGTAAATTGGCATTGCCACTTGGTTCATATTCCATTTAATTTCTTGTACGACAGCATTTTTAGAAACACGTTGTACTACTAAATTTTCTCTCCAGCCATTAAAATGCTTATCATACAGTGCTTCAATTTTCTCTTTATACTCTTCAAGTATTTCTGGCTTTCCAATCTCCTCTTCTTTTAAATATGCAACTGCTTGAAGGAGCTGTCCGCCCTCAGGTGTACATGTTTCGTCGTAGTAAGAAATGTCAGTTATAAACATTTTATTTTCTTGATCATAAATATAAGTGAATGGGCTATCGACTCTTTCAGAAAGGCCAATGTCGTATACGTATACTTTCGTTGATTGATATTTTGCGTATTGTTTTACCCAATCTTCAATTTCTGTTTCCGTAAATACTTTAGCAAGTTCCTTCGGAGGAATACAAAATACAAAGTCATTTGCGCTGTAAATAGTGTCTCCGCAATGTAATTCCGTTACTTTATTATTAGCAGTTACGACTTGTTGAAGCTTCGTTTTTTCAAAAATTTCTCCATTATTATCTTTAATAACACGAACAAACTCATCGATTAGTGCTTGCCAGCCTCCGCCAATGTATGCGACTGGCTTGTTTGTTGTGAAGATTCTTTTATAGTATTGAAAAAACACTTCTGATGGAATTTGTTCTGGTTCACTTGTAAAGAAGTTAGATGATGCTAACGTTAACATCATTTTCTTTACGTCGCCTTCAATCTTATTCTTTTCTAACCATTTGCCAATGGAAACGTGTGGTTCACCAGAATCAATACTTAACATTGTTTTGAATACTTCCCATGCAAATAACACTTTACCAGGTGATGATAAAATCTTTGTTTTAAATAGTCCTCGTACGTTGGAAGGTACATGACTTAACTCTTTTCCTGTATCATATCTAGCTTTGTAAGGATTGAAGTCATTCCAATCAATATTTAATTTTAGCTCTTTTTCAAATGTTTTTAAAATGGAAGTATCTCGACCGTAAATAGCATGTGCCCCAAAGTTAAATTTAAACCCTTTTAACGGTAATGTTACAGCTCTCCCCCCGAGCTTCCCTCTTTCTAAAACGGCAACTTTCTTCCCGTTATTAGATAAATACGCAGCAGTTGAAAGACCCGCAAGTCCACCGCCAACGATTACGACATCAAAATTCAGAATTTGTTTCTCCACCTTAAGTACCCCCAATATGTAATCGTTTACACAAATGAAAATATTTTATTTGAATATTTTCATTTTAATTATATTAAAATAAAAGATTATATATCTATATTATTATTAATAGTGAGATAAATCAATGATTTAAAAGACGTTTATAAAATTTTTAACAATATTTACTACTTGTAAATAATATGCTAATATTTTAAATTACTTTCTGAAAATTTTCTGTTTTTAAAAAATATGAAGAATCATCTAGTTAATTCAATTATAATTACAAAAATTAAAAGGCTATAAATGCCGTTTGACACTTATAACCTCATTTGTTTTGTCGTTTTCACGTTCGTTTTCATCCTTTTTTATACCAGCTTGGAATTGCTCCTTGGAAATAATCATGATCGTTCAGTATATTCTTAATTCGAGTTTCATTTTCTTCGATTAAATTTGGTGTAACTTTTTCTGTCCACACAACCGAAGGAAAGATAATCATAGCCGTATACAAATTGTACAACCTCCAAAAAGATGACGGTATATTATGTTGAAAATACCCATCTATTAGCCCGTTGCAAAATGGGATGCTTACTTCCCTACTAAACATTCCTGTCTTATATAAATCATGAATCGGATCTCCCCAATCAAATCGATCAAAATCAATGACTGCTGATAGTTTCTCGCCAGAGCAAATCATGTTGTTAACATGAAAATCATCATGTTGGAGAGTGATACTCCTTTCCTTCATTAGATCATAATTTTCACTAATAAATTCTTGTATTAGAGTATCCCCTTCTATTTTTGTATTGCTATTTTGATACATTTGCCAATACCGTTCATTTTTTTCTTTTTTATACATATACCAATCAAGGGAAACTTCAGATTTAACTTTATGTATTTTTTTCAATTCCATTCCTGCTTCTATCCCAATTGCATACTGCTTTTCTGTAGTCAATAAAGGTAAAATGTCAGAAGCATCTTTGCCACTTACGTATGTGAAAATAGAGTAACAACTTGTTGAATCGTACGTAAATTTAATTGGTTTATTAGTTTTAACTTTATTTTGAAATGCTCGTTGATGAACTTGAAACTCTGTATACTTCCTTTCCGTATTATTTCGTTCAGATACTTTAACTAAATATGCTTGTTCGTTAGTCTTTAGATAATATTTTTTGTCTGAAGAAAAACCTTTCTTTATTTCTTTTATTTCTTTAATTGGCTGGTCTAACCACTTCTGTAATTGCAATAGAAATGACATCTCTTACCTCCCTTTCCTTTTACTAAGTAACAATAAATTCTCTTAAACTATACAATATTCCTCTTTTGAAAAAAAGAAAAATACTCTATCAGCATGTGATAGAGTAAGAGAAGTACTTTTATTTACCAATAAACATTTGAGTCCAATAGTTTCCTTGTTCAACATGTCCAACGCCAATATGAGTAAATGACGAGTTCATAATGTTTGCTCGGTGACCAGGAGAATTCATCCATGCGTTTACTACTTCTTCAGGGCTTCGTTGGCCCATGGCGATATTTTCACCTGCGCTCTTATATGAAATTCCAAACTGGTTCATCATTTCAAATGGAGATCCGTAAGTAGGACTTGTATGTGAAAAATAGTTTTGAGTTTGCATATCCTTTGATTTCTCACGCGCTACTTTACTTAAGTTTTTATCTAATTGAAGAGGTGCAAGTCCTTGTTTTGCTCGTTCTTCATTTGTTAACTGTACAACCTTTTGTTCAAATGCACTTACACCAATTGATTGGTCTGTATTCGTTTCTTGTCTTTTTTCCTCTTCAACTGATTTGGAAGGTGGTGTTGTTTGAACAGGCTCTTTTGGTTGCTGTTCTTTTTCCGGTTCTTTCGATTCTGTTTTAGCTGGTTCTTTTTCTATTGGTTCATTTTGTTCTTTTGTAGGGACTTCCTCTTTTGAAGTTGGTGCTTTTTCTTCTACCGAATTACTTTTCTGCAACTTAGACTCTAGTTCCGCCATAAACTTTTCAAAAAACGTCTGTATATCATCTTGATTTTTAAATACAGTAACTTGTTTGATGAAATGGTTTTTAACATAGGTGTTTGAGCCGGAATCCGCTGAAGCGATTGTTCCGAATGAAAAAGCTACTATAAAAGTTAATGCTGTTATGAAAGAAAGTAATGTTCTCTTACTTTTCAACATATTTGATTCCTCCCTGTTTACATAAGTGTTTGATAGCTACGAAACTATCATAGCATCTGTTTCTTGTAATATTTTAGGAAGGATATGTAAGTGTTTAATATAGAAAGGTTAGAAGAAGGATAAACGGTGTTACGAAAGCAAAAGTCTACTTTTCGTTTTTGGGTTTCCCTCCCATTCAATGAAATATATACTAATGAAATGGTATTGACAAATTTTTATACTCGACGTTTTATTACATTTTTTATCGTTATGTGACAATTATTGCGCTTATATAATGGAAGATTAAAGTTTGATGATTATAAAAAGTGGGCAATTCAATAAGTCTTAAAACAGTAAGAACATATAACTTAACAAATAACAAAAAAGGCCCCTAAAGTCAGTCGCTACTGATTTTTGGGACCTTTTTCTCTTATTTTTCTATCCACGTGAACATATAGTTTTTATCCTCAATTGCTTGTGCTTTTTTTACTACTTTTAATGGTCGGAATGTGTCGATCATAACAGCTAGTTCTAACGTTTCTTTTTTACCGATACTAGCTTCGGTTGTTCCAGGATGTGGCCCATGTGGTATGCCTGAAGGGTGTAAAGTAATAGATCCCTTCTTTATTCCTTTTCTACTCATAAAGTTCCCTTCTACATAATATAAAAGTTCATCACTATTTACATTACTATGATAATATGGTGCCGGGATTGCTTCTGGGTGATAATCATAAAGTCTTGGAACAAAAGAACAAATAACAAAATTATGACCTTCAAAAGTTTGATGTACTGGAGGCGGTTGGTGAACGCGACCAGTTATCGGCTCGAAATCTTCAATATTGAACACCCAAGGATATAAATAGCCATCCCAACCGACTACATCGAGCGGGTGATGTCCTAAAATATGTGAATGAATAAACCCGCGTGTTTTAGTTAAAACTTCAAATTCTCCTTTTTCGTTAAACGTTTCTAACTCTTCTGGTCCGCGTATGTCACGTTCACAAAATGGACTATGCTCTAACAATTGTCCATATTCATTCCGATAACGTTTAGGAGTTGTAATTTGACTAAATGATTCAACAAATAATATTTTCGTCGTTTCTGTTGGGGTAAGTCGGTAAATTGTACCGATTGGTAAAGTAACATAGTCGCCCGGCCGATAAGTTATAGATCCGAACATCGATTCTATTTTCCCTGTACCATAATGTATATAGAGAACTTCATCGCCATCACCGTTACGATAAAAGCTTTTCATCGGTTCTGTAACTAATACGGTCCCAATTAATAAATCGTCATTACCTAATAAATATTCTCTAGCTTGTAATGCATCACCTTTAGTTTCTATTTCAGTCGTTAATAAATGTCGATGGTTAAGTGCATCTTGTTCTTCATATTCGGGTAAATAACGATAAAGTTTTGTTGATTTTACTACTTCTGTCGGTAAAAAATGATGATATAAAATCGATTGTGTCCCGGAAAAACCTTTGGTCCCCATTACTTGCTCACGAAATAACGTGCCGTCTTCCTTTTTAAACATCGTATGTCGTTTATGTGGTATTTTACCAAGTTGGCGGTAATACATTCGTCATCACCTCTTATTCTATTATTTTATTTTTTAAAGAGCCCAGACCCGTTATGGATAGTTCTACTTCGTCCCCTGCTTGTAACCAACGGTGTGTGTCAGCTCCCAACTCTAAAATACAACCAGTACCCACTGTTCCAGAACCTATTATTTCACCAGGATATAGCATTACATCATGAGATGCTCTTTCAATCATTTGTCCAAATGTATAATGAATGTCTTTGAAGTTTCCACTAGATAATAGGAAACCATTCACTTTTGCTTCCATTTTCAAATCATACCTGTCCTCTATTCGATATTGATTTATTTCATCTTTAGTGACAATATAAGGTCCAATAGAAGTCGCAAAATCTTTTCCTTTTGCGGGGCCAAGACCAACCTTCATTTCTTTTGCTTGAATATCCCTCGCACTCCAGTCGTTTAAAATACAATACCCAAAAATATAGTCCTCGGCTTCTTCTGCACGTATATTTATTCCACTTTTTCCGATTATACAAGCTATTTCTAGTTCATAATCAAGTCGTTCTGAAGGTTTTGGTATTTTAATAGGTTCGTCTGGCCCTTTAATGGCTAAATGATTAGAAAAATAAAAAACGGGAAATTCATACCACTCTGAAACTACCTTTAATCCTCTTCGTTCCCTTGCTGTTTTTACATGCTCTTCAAAGGCATAAAAATCTCGAAAGCTAACAGGGGTCGGTAGTGGCGCCGTTAATTGCAGCCCTTCTAGCGAGTAGACCCCTTCTTTTAAGTTGCTAGAAAGGCATTCATTAAGTAAATCTTTGTATTTTTCATGATTTTTAATATAGATTATTAAATCGTTCGGTAGTTTTCCGTTTGATGCTACTTGTATGTCTACTACATTTCTCCCATCGTTTGTTAAAACACCTGCAGCGGTGCTTCCATCTTTCTTTATAAAACTAATAAATTTCATACTATCACCTATTTTCGAAGTAGTTCAAACATACTAGCAGTACTTCTTGTATACATATGACCAGCCATTCGCCCTACAGGGTTTAATTTTTGTGTATTAATCTTTCCGTCATAATAAAGGTCGTCGTCGATATGTACCATTACTACTTTACCGATAACTAAGCTGCCTGATCCTGGGCCCTCACCAAAATGTAGCGCTTCATGCAACTTACATTCCAATTGGACTTTGCTCTCCTTAATCCTTGGAGGTTTTACGATAACACTTTTTTCTTTTGTGAAATTAGCTTCGGTAAATTCATCTGTTTCTGGAGTGAAACTCGTAGCAGTCACGTTCATTTTTTCAACGATTTCTTCGCTTACAACATGAATAACGAACTCTTTCGTTTCTTCAATATTTATTAAGGTATCTTTTTTTGACCCATCTGTCCCTTTTCGCATTGGTGAAAAGCATACTAACAATGGATCTGCACTAATTGCTGTAAAGAAACTAAATGGAGCAATATTTGCTATTCCCTCTTTACTAACCGTAGATACCATCGCAATAGGTCTTGGAAGGATGGAGCCGACAATTAATTTATAAGCATTTTGCCATTCTAATTTACTCGGTTCTAACTGCAATTGTTACACCTCTCCTTCTGCAGCTAAATTTTTAAAAGTATTAATAAAGTGGATGTTATCTTCCATCGAACTAATGGTTACTCTAATCGTATATGGGAGTCCTAGTAACGTACCAGCACGAACGATAAATCCATGTTTTAATAAAGAGTTAGCAGCATAATCCCCTCTTCGTTTCGTATGAATCATAATAAAATTTGCTTGTGAAGGATAAAAGTCATAATTTAAAACTGTTAACTCTTTTTCTAAATACTCTTTTCCTGTCTTATTTTTAGTAACGCAATCATTAATAAATTGTTGGTCTTCAAGTGCTAATGACGCTGCTATTTGTCCTAGCTGATTAACATTAAATACATCTTTAACTTTCGTTAATTCATCTACATATATAGGTGACATCATCCCATAACCAATTCGTAAAGCAGCTAAACCATACGCTTTTGAAAAAGTCCTTAAAATAACTAGGTTCGGATATTTATGTAATAATGGTACAGACTGTAACAATTGTTCATTGTCTGCGTACTCATAATATGCTTCGTCCAACACTACTAAACAGTCATTTGGAACTTGATCAATAAATTCAAGGAGTTGTTGCTTATTGATAATAGTTCCAGTTGGATTATTCGGGTTACATATAAAAACTAGCTTTGTTCTAGATGTAATGGCACGTAGCATGGAACTTAAATCATGAACGCCGTTTTGAAGTGGAACGATAATTGGTTTACCGCCTTCTATTAATACGTTCGTTTTATACCTAGGAAAAGTTACATCAGCCATTACAGCTTCATCGTCGTTACATATAAAAGCTCTACATAATAATCGAATTATTTCATCGGATCCGTTGCCGATAAAAATAGAATGAAAGTGTAGTTGGTGGAACTGTGCCAATTTACTAGTGAGCTGTCGAGCGTGACCGTCAGGGTATGTAAAAAGTTCGTTAAGATGAGTAGATAAGTTTGCTTTTATTTTAGGAGAACAACCAAAAATATTTTCGTTTTCAGCTAATTTATATGCTTTTTCGAAGCCGAGCTCAGCTTGAACCTCTTCGATAGACTTGTTTAGAGGATAAGCTTTCATATTATTTAATACTTCTCGAGCCTTCACTGTCATTTCATATAACCCTCCGATTAAATTGAAAGATTTCTAAAATAGTGTAAGAAAAGGGAGGCCGGCACCTCCCTCTAGTAATTATAAATTACCTCTTAAAGCCTGTTCCCTTTCAATTGATTCGAAAAGAGCTTTAAAATTCCCTTCTCCGAATCCTCTTGCACCTTTACGTTGGATAATTTCAATAAATAAAGTTGGGCGGTCAACAATTGGTTTAGTGAAAATTTGAAGTAAATATCCTTCGTCGTCTCGATCAACTAAAATACTTAACTCTTTCAACTTATCAATCTCTTCATCTATTTTCCCAACACGTTCCGATAGCATTTCATAATACGTATCTGGAGTTGATAAAAATTCTACACCCTTTTTCTTTAACGTACTTACCGTTTGAACGATATCTTCCGTTAATATTGCGATATGCTGGACGCCTGCTCCATTATAAAATTCTAAGTATTCTTCAATCTGAGACTTTCTCTTTCCTTCTGCCGGTTCATTAATAGGAAATTTAATTCGTCCACCATTATGCATTACTTTCGACATCAATGCCGAATATTCTGTTGTAATATCTTTATCAGTAAAGTGTTTCATTTCTTTAAAGCCCATTACTTTTTCATAATATTCTACCCATTCCTCCATACTCTCTACATTTCCTACTACGTGGTCGATACCGATAATTCCAGCATCGTCTATAGGGGTAGAGTTAGAATACGGTTTAAAACCTGGCATAAATGCACCACTGTAATTTTTTCTTTCTACTAATGTGTGTATCGTATCCCCGTATGTACCAATTACAGCTTTCTTCATTACTCCATTTTCGTCTGTTAAATCAGTAGGTGGCTGAATTGCAATGGCACCACGTTCAACAGCAACATTGTAAGCCTTTTCAACATCGTCCACTAAAAGAGCAATATCCTTCACGCCATCCCCATGCTTTTTAACGAATTCAGAGATTTTCGTGTCTTCTTTAAGAGAACCGGTAATTACTAATCTTACTTTACGTTGTTGCAGTACGTATGAAACAGTTTCCCTGTTTCCTGTTTCTAACCCACTATACGCAACAGGTTGGAATCCAAATGTGCTCGTAAAAAAGTGTGCTGCTTGCTTTGCATTTCCAGCATAAATTTCTAAATAATCAACATCGTTAACGGGGAAAAAATCCTCTACTTCTAGTTTCGTATTTGCTGCTTGTAATTCTTCCATTACAAATCCCTCCAATTAATTAATTTTAAAATTATTACTATTCTGAACTTAATATATATAAAATTAATAGTTGCATCAAGAGTCCCATTTAAAGCTAAAATGCTTTACTGTGATAAAGGTAATTTGTGCAATTCTTTTGCTTTATTTTTTACTGGTGGTAGATGGATAGCTTTTTTAGTTAATCCTTCTACCGCTTCAAGAAAGGCTTCATTAATGCTAGGGTGGGGATAATGTGGGAATAATAGATCCTCTTCTCTGCCAACCATTTCGAGAGTGTTTACTCCAGTTGATATGAGTTCTATTGCCCCATTACCTATCATTTGAACCCCTAATAAAAGGTCTGTTTCCTCTTCACTAATCACTTTAACAAAACCGTCTTTTTCTCCAGTAATGGTAGCGTAACCATTACTAGCTAACGGAAACGTACTAGTTTTAATCTTATATCCTTCTAATAGTGCCTTTTCTTCTGATAAACCAGCGAAAGCTACTGGCGGCACTGTATGAAGAACAGTCGGCAAAAAGTTCAAATCAATCTCTGAATTGTTATTGGCGATTGTCTCAGCAGCTACCTTCCCTTGCTTTATTGCTTTTATAGCTAATGGAGGACCGTCTGTCACATCACCAATCGCAAAAATATGTTCTTGTATCGTTCTTCCAGTTTTGTCTACCTTTATATAGCCCGACTCTGTTACACTAATATTTGCTCTATCTAATCCTAACAGGTTCAACTCTGGCTTTACTGTTGTTTCCGAATAAAAATGGGAACAGTGAAGCATCTGTTCTTTTCCGTTGCTTGAAAATGAAATAGATGTGTTGTTATCTGCCTTTTTAATAGAGTTTATGGAGACGGACTTATAAATTTTTATTTTGTTTTTCTTTAATATTCTGTTTAACTCTCGATTTATTGAACCATCGAAATCAAAATGCTCCTTACCTTCCTCTAGTAATATCGTAACCTCACACCCAAATGTACGGAAGGATGTTGCAACTTCCAAACTAATATAATCACTTCCATAAATAACTAGGTGTGATGGTAATTCGTTTAAATTAAAAATAGACGTTGAGGTGAGAGCATCATAATCATCAAAATTAATAATTGGATATCGCTTCGCTCCTGTCGCAATGATTGCATTATTAAACGAATACGTATTATAGTTATGCCCGTTTTCTACACCTATTTTATTTGGTGATAGAAATGTTGCCTCCCCGTAAAGGATTTCTATTTTATTCGCTTTACATAAACTTTCTATCCCTTTACGAAGTTGTGTGATCGTATGTTGTTTGTACGTTTGTAATGTGTTCAGATTAAAGTTGACATTACTACATTCAATTCCTAAATCACTCGTTTTATTAAGTGAGTATAATTTTTGTGCAGCATGCGTATGGATTTTGGAGGGGATACATCCTTTATTTAAACATATTCCACCTAACTGCCCCTTCTCTATAAGTGTCACTTGCAAGCCTAATTGGGCAGCACGGATAGCAGCGTTATAACCTCCTGGCCCCCCTCCAATTATAACAACCTCTCTTTCTTCCGTTAGTTCACCTACTACCATTTAAACCAGCTCCAACATAAATAAATTTGGGTTTTCGATTAATTGTACTAACCGGTTCGTAAAAGCTACAGCTGTCGCCCCATCAGCTACTCGATGATCAAAAGACATCGAGACATTCATCATAGAACGAACAACGATTTGGTCATTTTTATCGACGACAGGTCTCTTTTTTGTTTTATGAAAAGCTAAAAGTCCTACCTCGGGTGGGTTAATGATAGGGGTCGCGCCGATACTGCCACCTAAAGGACCAACATTACTAATTGTAAACGTACTTCCGGTCATCTCTTTCACAGATAGTTTGTTTTCTTGTGCTCTAACTGTTAAATACTTTAGTTCCTCATGGATTTGTAATAAAGATTTTTTCTCAACATTGCGTATAACCGGAACAATTAAACCTTGCTTTGTGTCTGTCGCTACTCCGATATGATGTTCGTTATATATATGAATACTTTCTTCTTTTTCATTAAGTGTTGCATTAAAGATAGGAAAATCTTTTAATGATAACGAAACAGCTTTTAGAAAAAACGCTGTTGCAGAAATATTTTTATTAACCATTTTCCAATCAGCTTTTACTTGGAGAATGTTTGAAACATCAATTTCTTCATAATGTGTACAATGTGGTATGGAATAGAGAGAGTGTGCCATTTTCGTTCCAATTTGCTTTCTTCTTCCAGAATAGCTAACACTATAACTAGTTGGAAATTCTGCTAAACTATCATTTCTTCTGTTTTCTCGTTCGCTTCTGTTCACTAATAATGTTGTTTGTTCTGATTTGTTTTGAATAAAATGAAGAACATCCTCTTCCGTAATTCTTCCTGCAGGTCCTGTTCCTTGAATATCCTCAATGTTTATTCCGTTATCTCTTGCTATTTTCCTTGTGAAAGGGGCAGCCATTACACGTTTAGACTTTGTATTAATGGACGATGAGGTTTGGAAAGCATTTTCTGTCTTTTTGCCCATTTTAACGCTCGGCTTTTGTAAAAGCTTACTATTCAATGGTTCTATTTTTAGTAACGTTGTACCTACAGGAACTGTATCGCCTATTTTTACAGTAAACTCCTTTACAATCCCTTCCATCGGTGCTGGAATTTCAGCGGTCATTTTATCTGTTTGAACTTCAACTAATGGATCATCGGCCTTGACAATATCCCCTTGTTTCACTAAGAAAGTTAATATATCAGCTTGGGTCATTCCTTCGCCGATATCATGTAATTTTACTTCTATCATGTTCGGCTCACCCCTAATAATTCATCACTTTTTGAACTGCATGAACAATTCGATTTGTTGTTGGTAAGTAATCGTCCTCAAATCCAAAATAAGGGACTGGAACATCAAATCCAGTGACACGTTGAACAGGTGCTTTTTGAAAAAGGAAAGATGTATCATTAATGATGGCTAGTACATCATTCCCTACACTAGTTGTGGCGTGTGCCTCATGTACGATGACAGTTCTACCAGTTTTTTGTACAGATTGTGCAATGATGTCTCGATCAATTGGATATAGTGTGCGTAAATCAATTACCTCACAACTTACTTCTTCGTTCGCTAATGCTTTTGCTGCCGCTAGTGCAATTGGAACCATTGCCCCCCAAGCAATAATAGTTACATCCTCACCTTCTCGACAAACTTTACCTTCGCCAATATTCACCACATATTTTTCGTCAGGAACTTCTTGTTTTGTAGAACGATAACAACGCATAGGTTCTAAAAATAATACTGGATCAGGGTCTTCAATAGATGCAATTAATAAACCTTTTGCATCGTAAGGGTTTGAGGGACAAATTACTTTAATCCCCGGCATATGTGTAAATAATGCTTCTGTACTATCGGAATGTATTTCTGGTGCTCTTACACCTGCTCCATACGGCGCACGGATTACAATTGGTGCATGGAAGTGTCCCATTGTTCTCGCACGAAGTCTAGAGGCGTGTGTCATAATCTGTTCATAAGCTGGATATATAAATCCTAAAAACTGAATTTCTATAACAGGTTTATATCCATTAATCGCCATACCGATTGCAGCTCCAACAAAGCCTGCCTCAGAAAGTGGAGTATCCATTACCCTCTCTTCTCCATGTTTCACTTGTAGTCCATCAGTAGCTCTAAATACACCACCATTTACACCTATGTCTTCTCCCATTAATACAACATTCGCATCTTGCTCTAGCATTGTATCAAGTCCGTTCGTTATTGCTTGAATCATCGTTAATGTTTTTGTTTTAACAGAAGTTTGCATTAGCTTTCACCTCTCAAAACAGAAAGTAATTCATTTTTTTGATCTTCAATACCCCAAGTAGGCTTTTCGAATACATAGCGAAACATATCTTCAGGATTAGCTTTAGGGAACGCTTCCATTTCCGCAATTGCCTGATCTACTTCTTCCGCCGCTGCTTTTTCAAACTCTATTTTCGTTGAATCTGAATACCAACCCTTGTTTTGAAGGTACCTTTCAATTCTTGTAATTGGATCCCTTTCCCTTTTTAATTCACTCTCAGCTTGGTTTCTATATTTCGTTGGGTCATCTGCGGTCGTATGAGCTCCATAGCGCCAAGTAACTGCTTCTATTAAAGTAGGTCCCTCATTGTTTCTTGCACGTTCAAGTGCTTGCTTCGTATAAAAATAAACAGCGAAAATATCATTGCCATCAATTCGAACAGAATGTATATCATAAGCGAGTGCTTTTTGAGCAATTGTTTTTGTTTTCATCTGCTTTTCGATTGGTACTGAAATGGCATAAGAATTGTTTTGGTTAAAAAATACAACAGGAGCGTTCCATACGGAAGCTATGTTCAAACCTTCGTGAAAATCGCCTTCAGAAGTAGCTCCATCTCCGAAATAAACAATAGAGGCATTAGTTGTACCTCTTCTTTTTTCTGCATAGGCAGCACCAACTGCGTGTGGTAACTGAGTGGCGATAGGTATCCCTGGCGGAAAGATTTTTTTATTTGGAGGCGGAACACAACCTTCATTTCTACCATTCCAAAACAGTAAGATGTTACGTAAGGAATGACCGAACGTCATCGTAGCACCGTGATCTCGGTACGAGGGAAACATCCAATCATTAGGTTGTAGAGCAAGTGCGCTCCCAACTTGACTAGCTTCTTGTCCTTCATACGGTGCATATGTTCCAATTCTGCCTTGCCTTTGTAAGCTAATTGCTTTTCTATCGAAAATTCGTATCTTAATAAGGTGTTTGTAAAAGTTAATTGCTAGTTGTTCAGAAATTTGATCCTCATAGGAACTATTTATTATATTTCCTTGTTCATCCATAACTTGTTGTATCGGATACTTTTTTTCCATTTTTCCACCTCACTTAAACTCTTACTGACCATTTAGGTCGTTTTTCATGTGAGAAAAAGTTATTACGTCGACTTCTAGCTTCGATACGTTGCTCACAGAAACGGTTAGCAGCTTCGATTGTCGTTATATTGTTATTACTTGATTCTTCGTAAACATTTAATAAAGTTTGATAAATTGCTCTAGTTTTTGTGAGTACTCTTGCTTTATTCGGTTCATATAGTTCATCTGCTACTTGAATAAGTCCTCCAGCGTTTACAATATAGTCCGGAGCATATAAAATACCTTTTTCTTGTAATATTCTACCGTGCTTAATAGCTAATAGTTGGTTGTTCGCAGATCCAGCTACCGCCTTCACTTTTAATTGATCAATAGTTTGGTCATTAATGATTCCACCTAAAGCACACGGTACAAATACGTCAGCAGGAACAGAGTATATTTCCTCTCCCTTTACCACTTTAATACCAACTCCTGATGCTTTTGCCTTTTGTGTTACCTTGTCAATCGCATGTTGATTAATATCCGTTACGTAAAGGTCCGCACCAGCTTCAATTAATTGTTCTGCTACTTTATATCCTACTTTTCCTAAGCCTTGAATTGCGTATGATTTTCCGTATAGATCATCTGTACCCCATACAGTTTTATTGGTTGCACGTAATCCGTAAATTACACCTTGAGCAGTAGGAATAGAAGAATCTCCACTTCCACCGTAGACTTCATCTACGCCAACAATACAGTTTGTTTCCTTTAATGCATGAACAAAATCATCGGGTGTTGTGCCCATATCTGTCCCGGTATAAAAACGGCCATTCAACGAATCAACAAATTGACCGAATGCACGGAAAAGTTCTGGTGTTTTATCTTGCAAAGGATCGCCGATAATTACAGCCTTTCCTCCACCAAAATCAACGTCCGCTGCAGCACATTTATAAGTCATTCCCTTTGAAAGGCGTAAAACATCTTCAAGTGCAGCTTCCACCGTTTCATATGGTTGCATTCGACATCCGCCAAGTGCTGGGCCTAGCGTTGTATTATGTATAGCGATAATTGCTTTTAATCCAGTTTCTTTATCATTACAATAAACTATTTGTTGATGCTCACTAATTTTCTCGAACATATCCATGTTCTTCCCCCCGTTTGCCAAGGTAAGCGTTTTCATTTCTCCCATCAAAATACCTCCTGCCAAAGTGATAACCTATTAATCTATTGGCTTGAAATGATTGTCTTAATTTTTTCTTTTAATAAAACAACTTGTTTTACTTCCCCTTCGCCAACAAGTTGAGTCTTGTTAAACACTTCTATTCGAGTGGCAATGTATTTGCCATCATATTTTATAACTGTCGCCTTAAATGAGAGTACAATACCTTCTTTACATGGTTGTATATGCTTAACAGTTACTTCTGCCCCCATACCTTCTTCCTCATTTTCTAAAAATGGCAAAATAATTTGTCTTGATACTAACTCCATATGGTAGACCATAGAGACCGTTGAATAAACAGGATGAACAATATTGCCTTCAAATTGAGCAAACATTTTCGGTGTTACGGTTATTTCCATTGTATGCAAAAATCCTTCATATAAGCCCTTTTTCACACGCGTCCCCCTTTAAAGTATAACGTTTATTTAACGATATCATAACATTACGTCAAATGAATCGTCAATAAGTTGTCACAATTTAATAAATAATGAGAAAAATAGCATATAAAAAGGCTACTAACGATTAGTAGCCCTTTTATATATTAATATAATTTATTATTCTTATTGTTTTTTACGAAAGTAATGCTCGGTCACTGTTCATTTTCGTGCCACGTATGCGTTGGAATTCATGTAGTAATTGATCGATTGTTAGGTCTTTTTTCTTTGTTTCTTCTACTTGTAAAATAATTTGCCCTTTATCCATCATAATTAGTCGGTTACCAAGATCTAATGCCTGTTGCATATTATGAGTAACCATTAATGTTGTAAGGTTATATTTTTCTACTATTTCCTTCGTTAATTTTGTTATTAATTCAGCGCGGGACGGATCAAGCGCTGCCGTATGTTCGTCTAACAATAAAATAGACGGTTCTGTAAAAGTAGCCATTAATAATGATAGTGCTTGGCGTTCTCCTCCTGATAGTAGCCCTACTTTGGCAGATAAACGATCTTCTAGTCCGAGATGTAATGTTTCTAGTACTTCTCGAAAATAATCTTTTCTTTGCTTATTAACACCTATTTTGAACGTACGTCGTTTGTTCCGTGAATACGCCATCGCTAAATTTTCTTCAATTGTCATCGTAGGTGCTGTCCCTGCCATTGGGTCTTGGAAGACACGCCCAATATATTTAGCTCTTTTATGTTCAGATAAATACGTCACATTTTGATTATTTATCTCTACTGCCCCTGTGTCAGGAGTAAGTGCCCCAGAAATCATATTCATTAAAGTCGATTTTCCTGCACCGTTACTTCCAATAATAGTAACGAAATCGCCTTTATTTAATGTTAAGTTTATATGATCAAGTGCTACCTTTTCGTCCAATGTTCCTTCATTAAAAATTTTGTTAATCTGAGTTAGTTGTAACATTAGGGTCCTCCTTTCTATTTAAAGTAGAAAGTTGTAGCATTTTTTGTTTTTTTCTTTTTCTATCTTTAAAGTTATCGATTATTTTAGGAGTTACTAATGCAAAAATAACGATCGTAGCAGTAATGAGTTTCATATCACCTGTATCTAGAAAGTCTACTCGGAGAGCCATCGTAACAACAATTCGGTAAATGATTGCTCCTCCAATTACTGCTAAAGTAGTTCTAGCAATGGATTTAGTTCCGAATAAAGCTTCACCGATAATTACAGATGCTAATCCGATAATAATCATTCCAATTCCCATACCTACGTCGGCAAAGCCACCGTATTGTGCAATTAGAGCTCCTGACAAAGCCACCATTGCATTTGAAATTCCAAGGCCAAGAATAGTTAATCCGTTCGTATTGGCTGAAAAGCTACGAATCATCTTTTTATTATCTCCTGTAGCTCTAACGGCAAGCCCTATTTCCGTTTTGAGGAACCAATCTATCAAAAACTTAATGAGAAGAGTTACTAGTATCATGGAGAAAAGGATAGCCCAAGTTCTAGGGGCGAAACTTCCTAAGCCGATAGAATGAAAAATATTATTCAAGAAAGGATCGATACCGGTTTTTTCCCATAAGCCTCTAATTTGTGTAAAAATAGTCTCGTTGTTTAATAACGGCACATTGGAACGACCCATTATTCGTAAATTGATAGAATATAAGGCGATCATCATTAATATTCCGGAAAGTAGTGCATTAATTTTACCAAACGTATGTAATATCCCTGTTAAACATCCAGCTAGAAAACCTATAAACATCGCAACAATTGTAGATAGTATTGGGTTAACGCCATTAATAATCATCGTGGCAGCAACTGCTGCCCCTGTTACAAAACTGCCATCTACTGTTAGGTCAGGAAAATCAAGGACCCTAAAGGATAAATACACCCCTAGGGCCATGATTGCGTAGATGATTCCAGCTTCAAATGAACCGAATATCGCTACTGGCATTTAGAATCATCTCCTTTAAAAAATTAATTACCTTCAAAAATTTCTGCTATGTCTTTCCACGAATCTTTCAGTTCTACCCCTTGGGCTTCTGCAGCTGCTTTGTTAATTACTAGTTTAAAGCTCTCTGGATATGCCGCTGGTATATCAGACGGTTTCTTTTCACCTTTTAAAATTTGTACAGCCATTAAGCCTGTTTGGTAGCCAAGGTCATAATAACTAAAACCACTTGCAGCAACTGCTCCTTGTTCCATAGAATCTAGTTCCCCAGCAAAAAGAGGTAGTTTTTGTTCATTTGCTACTGTTACTACCGTTTGAAATGCTGAAACAACTGTATTGTCTGTAGGTACATATATTGCATCAACACGACCTATTAATGATTCAGCCGCTTGCTTTACTTCTGCTGAAGTAGAGACAGAAGCGGTAACAATTTCTGCTCCATTATTTTTAGCAACCTCTTCCACAGCTTCTACTTGTACAATAGAGTTTTGTTCACCGGCATTATATAAAACACCAATTTTTTTAACATTTAATTCATTAATCATAAATTCAATCGTGTTCGAAATCGATTCCGGATGATTATCTGAAGTACCAGTTATATTCGCTCCCGGTTTGTCAAACGCCTCAATAAGGCCGGCACCAACTGGATCTGTTACAGATGTAAATAGAACTGGAATAACCCCTTCTTCTTTCGTTGCTTGAAGTGCTGTTTGTGCACTAGGAGTAGAGTTAGCAAAAATTAAATCTACTTTATCAGCGACAAAGTTATTAGCTATCGATACACTATTACTTTGTTCACCTTGTGCAATTTGAACATCGTACTTAACATTTTCCCCGTCTTTATAGCCATTGTCTTCTAGTGCTTTTTTAAATCCATCAAATGCCGCATCCAGTGATGGGTGCTCTACTATTTGGGTAACTCCGATAACTACCTCGTCGTTATTGCCAGTTGTCGAGCTGTTACACCCCGCCAGTACTATAGCACTAGCTAAAATAAGAACTAATAATTTCATACTAATTTTTTTCAACTAAAATCCCCCTTTTTCCTATGTAATTTATCATATAAAGACTTTTAGCCTTTACACCAAATACGGAAACGCTTTCATTGTTTTTTTATCATAAAAAGTGATAAACAATACGTAATACAAGGTGTTTTAAACGATTTATGAAAGATTTTACGTAATATTACACTAGTAAAATAACGGTGTCAATATATTCTAAATATTATATATTCTTTTACTATTTATTCCATGTCCATATATAAGTATTTTCTCTTCAAGTAAACATCAGATATTCATTCCGAGCAAGTGTATAACGGTTTATAAACGCATTAATATTTTTTATTATATTAAATATATTAACTGGTACAATAGTTTAATGTCAATAATATTCTGAATTTTATTAATAAAGAAAAAACACGCAAATCGCGTGTTGTAATCAGTGTAAATTATTCTTAATATCGGTAATGACGTTTTTTCCTTCTTTTATCATATTTTGAAATAATTGTTTAACTGTTGGTAAGTCACTAATTAAACCAGCGATTTGCCCACTATTTATAAATCCGCTATTTAAGTTACCTTTTATTGCTCCTAATATATGTTTTTCTTCCGTAGTCAATTCATTAAATTGTTCTAACGTAATTCCTTCCTCTTCTTTAGATAATAAATATTGTGAGTATGGCGTTTTTAGTACTCTCCGTATTCTACCGACACTTCTTCCTACAATAATTGTTTCATCATCTTTAGAGTCTACAATTTTGGTTTTATAATGAAGATGAAATGGTGAATCACTCGTAGCAATTAGTCTTGTTCCTATTTGTACTCCACTGGCACCAAGGGCCATTGCTGCAACAAGGCCTCTGCCGTCACCAATCCCACCAGCCGCGATGACTGGAATTCTAACACTATCAACAATTTGAGGAATTAAAACAAAAGTTGTAGTTTCTAAGTTAGAGTTAATTCCAGCAGCTTCATAACCTTCCGCAACGACTATGTCCGCTCCAGCATTTTCAGCCTTTTTTGCTTGTTTGCAAGATGCCACTACAGTTAAAACCTTTATTCCATGTTCCTTTAGCTTCCCAATGTATGGCGAAGGGTTTCCAGCTGATAAAGAAACCGCCTTTAGTTTGTATTTAATAGCAAGCTGTAACATCTCTCTCGGATAAGGAGATACTGTTAATGCTACATTTAATGCAAATGATTTATTCGTGCGATTTTTAGTTTCTATAATAATACTCTCTACTTCTTCTGGAGTCATCGTACCTGCTCCAATCGTCCCTAATCCCCCTGCTTCAGAGACAGCAGAAGTTAATATCGCATTACTTATATTCCCCATACCACCTTGAATGATTGGATATTGAACGTCTAATATGCCTAATAACTTATTCACCATTTATTCACCCCTCGTTAAAATAATGTTATACTATCATTAAAAAGAAGACAATACTTTTTAGGAGGGGAAAGTAAATGTTATATGGCTATAACGGAAAACGACCAAATGTACATGAGACCGTTTTTGTCGCTCCTGGAGCACATTTAATAGGAGATGTAACAGTGGGAAAAGAATCTACAGTTTGGTTTAATGCTGTTCTTCGAGGTGATGAAGGTCCTATTACTATTGGGGAGCGATGTAGTATACAAGATAATGTCACTTGTCATCTTTACGAAGGTTCACCTTTAATTATTAAGGATGAAGTTACAGTCGGTCACAATGCTATTTTACATGGATGTACTATTGAAAATAGATGTATTATAGGGATGGGATCCACTGTATTGGATGGGGCTGTTATTGGTGAGGAAAGCATAATTGGAGCAAATACTCTTATTCCCTCTGGAAAAATCATACCTCCTAGGTCACTAGTAGTCGGTTCTCCAGGAAAAGTTATAAGAGAAATTACAGAAAAAGACTTACAATTAATTCAGCTTTCGATTGATACATATGTGCAAAAAGGAAAAGAATTTAAGCAGGAGCTTGCTTAGTTTTTCTTCAAAGGAAAGGAGGATACAAGGTAATTTACTTTGGTGGAAAAGTAATGAAGTATAGTTAAACATACGAGTTAAGGTTGATTTTTATATAAAAATCAACCTTTTATTGTGTGCCCGGCATGGGTGTAGGCTCTAGGGTGCAAGTCCCGAACGGCGAAGGCAGTAGTAGCCGTAGCTCAAGACAAGGATATGCGGGGTGACCTTCATATCTGAAGGAAGTCGGCGGCAAACTTCTGCTCCGAGGAACACGAATCTCATATAAGGCTAGGTGATACTGGATGAGTCTGCAATACAAGACAAAGTCCATACTGCCGAAGGTGTCACAGAGTAAATGAGGCGGAGACATGGAAGGAAAGTCTACACTCTTACCCGGGGAGAACCTGTCGATACGCCGTACTCATACGGTAAGCTTATCTGTGAGGATAGGTTGAACGACAGGCGTCAGCAGAAGCCATAGTACTTATTCGCTTAAGAGGATAAGGAAGGGCTGAACTGGTTATGGAAAATAGGAACTAGGCGTATCTTCCATTCAATGAAACAGAAAACAAGGTACCTGTTTATCGGAGGAAATGGTGAATCCATGGGGGACGATGAATAGGGTGGAGATTGGAAAGAACACAATCAGAAAACCTATTTACGATGGAGGTTATATCAATGTTAATGGAACAAATCCTGTCACGGGAAAACCTACTTAACGCAATTAAGAGAGTAGAAAGGAACAAGGGAAAGCATGGAGTGGATGAAATGCCAGTTACTGCTCTTCGCGGACATATTATGCTCAATTGGAATGATCTACGCAAATCCCTTTCCGAGGGAACCTATATCCCTTCCCCTGTCCGTCGAGTCGAAATCCCGAAATCAGATGGCAAAGGGAAGAGGAAACTAGGAATCCCAACCGTGACAGACCGTTTCATTCAACAGGCAATTACCCAAGTGCTTACCAAAATATACGACCCTGGATTCTCTGAATGTAGCTTTGGTTTTCGCCCAAACAGGCGAACGCATCAAGCAGTCAAGCTGGCTCAAAGCTACATAGAAGAAGGATATAGATGGGTAGTGGACATCGACCTCGAGAAGTTCTTTGACAAGGTCAATCATGATAGATTAATGAGTAAGTTAGCTACGAGGATTAAAGACAGAACTTTACAAAGAATAATTAGACGCTTTCTAACCTCAGGCGTTATGGAAGGCGGACTTGTCAGTCCAAACCTTGAAGGCACACCGCAAGGCGGACCACTAAGCCCATTACTTTCAAATATTGTTTTGGATGAGCTAGATAAAGAGTTGGAACGCAAAGGGCACCGTTTTGTCCGATACGCCGATGATTGTAATATCTACGTGAAATCTAAAAGAGCCGGTGAAAGGGTTATGAAAGCTATGACTCAATTTATCGAAGGGAAACTTAAGTTAAAGGTTAACAGAGAGAAAAGTGCTGTAGACCGACCTTGGAAAAGAAAATTCCTCGGATTCAGCTTTACAAATAACCGAAAACCGAAGGTGAGAATATCACCTCAATCAATAAAACGGTTTAAAGATAAAATAAGGAAACTTACAAGCAGACGTAGATCAATAGCTATGGAAGATAGACTTTTTAAACTTAACGAATATCTCGTTGGATGGGTTAACTACTACCATTTAGCTGACACTCGTTCTGTAATCGTTAAACTTGAAGGATGGCTTAACCGAAGATTAAGAATGATTCGCTGGAAGGAATGGAAACTCCCGCGTACAAAGGTCAAGAGACTCATCGAACTGGGTATACCGAAATGGAAAGCACACGAATGGGGCAATACGAGGAAGGCTTATTGGAGAATATCCAAAAGTCCTATACTACACAAAACACTAGGGAAAGCATATTGGCTTTCCCTTGGATTGAAAAGTATTACTGCGAGATATGATTTACAACGTTCGACATAACTGGAACCGCCGTATACGGAACCGTACGTACGGTGGTGTGAGAGGGATAAATGGAGGTTAGTCGCCTCCCCCTATCTCAATTTGTAAAAAGAAAACCCTAGGCTAGGCCTAGGGTTCCAAAAAGCTTACAGCGAGGTATTAAAAAAACTCTTCCGAGATGCTAAAATATTTTTGGTTCGCCAACCAAAATATCAGCATTCGGAGGAGTTTTTTATGTCAAAAGACACTAATAGTTTAGCACACACAACTTGGAATTGTAAGTATCACATTGTATTTGCACCAAAATATAGAAGACAAGTTATTTATGGAAAAATCAAAAAGGATATTGGAGAAATACTACGAACTTTATGTGAAAGAAAAGGTGTAGAAATTATAGAAGCAACGGCGTGTAAAGATCACGTACATATGTTAGTTAGTATACCACCAAAAATAAGTGTATCTTCATTTGTAGGCTATTTAAAAGGGAAGAGTAGCTTAATGATATTTGATCGTCATGCAAACTTAAAATATCGCTATGGGAATCGAAAGTTTTGGTGTACCGGATACTATGTGGATACCGTTGGAAGAAACAAAAAGGTAATAGAAGAATATATTGGCAATCAAATACAAGATGATATAGTCGCAGAACAAATAAGTATGATGGAATATATAGATCCATTCACAGGAGAAGAGGTAAAGAAAAAGAAAAAGAGATGAGTGGAAGGCCTTTGAGGTCTGGCCGGTAACAGTAGTGCAACTGGCGAACCATTCAGTAGCCCTTTAGGGTTTGGCCAGCAACAAAGGCTTCCAGCCGCAGAGAAAACCACCCGTTATCACGGGTGGTTTTTATTAGTTTTATATTGTTAATCTATTATGTACGGATGGTCCATAACATCGTATTCTTTGTCTTTATAGCTTATTTCATTTCCCTCTTGGAAAACTTCTTCAAAAAAGCGGGAAGCTGGTTCTGCCAATTCTTTATAGTACTCACTAAATAAAGAAGCAGCGTGTGAGCCAAGCCATTTTTCTGGAAGAAGCTCATCTGGTAAGCCAGGGTCCACGAACAAAAACTTTCTATATTCATGAACAAGTTTTGTTCTTTCTACAAAACATTCCGCGTCTGACATTAAACCCTTTTGAATTTTATTACGATCAATAATGTATTTTTGACTATACTCCTGAATAAACAATTGATATCTTTCGTTTATTTCCCCGAGGTCCCAGCTTTTTTCTATTAACCTGCTATTTTCGTTTGGTCCATTATATTCTGCGACAAAAAAATCGACATACTCTTCGATAGAATATTTTTCAATTAAGTCATATACTTGTTTTTCTAACGGATTTGGCGATATCCAACAACTGTTGGAAATTGATCCAAATCCACTCCATACAAGCTCTTTTCTTAACTCATCACGAACGTTACGTATTTCTTCTGGAATCGTATACATTAGTATCCGCCACTTACCGTCCCACTGTTCTGTTTTTAATTTGAAAATACGCTTTGCTGCCTCATCTATTCTTTTTACACCGCGTTCTGTTAAAAAATAAAAACTTTTATTTCCTTTTTTTTCAGCTTGAACCCAACCTTGTTTATTCATTCGAGAAATAGCAGCACGAACAGCTTGGTCATTATGGCCGAACTCATTTAATAAACGAATTAAACTACCAACCCATATTCTGTTACCGTAATGACGAATATAGTCACCGTAAAGCGTAAAAATCATTGATCTCGTATTCATTGCTCTTACATCCTTTACTACCAATTAAATTGAGAATTTTCTTAAGTAAAAAATAATATAACATAATTTTTACGCTTTAACAAAGAAAAGTTTTATATTTCTGATAAATGAGAGCGTTTATATTAATCTGCACTTTGTACGATTGTGGTAATTCCTTGACCTACACCAACACACATCGTAGCAAGGCCATACTCCACCTTTCTTTTTTTCATTTCGTGTATTAATGTTGTTAATATTCGTGCGCCACTTGCTCCTAACGGATGGCCGAATGCTATTGCCCCTCCATTTACATTTACAATCGTCTCATTTACTTCTAGCTGTTTCATACATTCAATAGATTGAGAGGCAAACGCTTCATTTAATTCTATTAAACCAATATCTTCTATGCTCAAGTTAGCACGTTTTAATGCTTTTCTTGTAGCAAAAACTGGTCCAATCCCCATAATAGAAGGTTCTAATCCAGCGGTTGCAGATGTAACATATTTTACTAATGGCTTAATTCCGAGTTCTTTCGCTTTTTCTGCACTCATTAGTAGCAAAGCTGAAGCTCCATCATTCACACCAGAAGCATTGCCAGCAGTAACAGTACCATTTGGGAAGATTGGTCGTAACTTAGACAGCTTTTCTTCAGACGTATCTGGTCGAGGATGTTCGTCCTCCATTATCGTTACTTCATTTCCTTTTCTATCCAAATACGTTACGGGAACTATTTCTTCATTGAACTTTCCTTCTTCTATTGCTTTTTTAGCCTTTTGTTGACTACTATAAGCGAAATGGTCTTGATCTTCTCTTGAAATGTTATATTTTTGTGCTACATTTTCCGCTGTTTGTGGCATTGAATCGGTACCGTATAATTCTTCTAATCGTTTATTTGTGAAACGCCAGCCAATCGTCGTGTCGAACATCTCCATATTACCTCTCGGATAATCAGCCTCAGGCTTTGCCATAACGAAAGGGGCTCTAGTCATACTTTCAGTGCCGCCGGCGATAAATATATCGCCCTCCCCTACCATAATGGCACGGGCAGCATAGTTAACGGCGTCAAGGCCAGAACCACATAGACGATTTATAGTAGTACCTGCAACTTCTACAGGTAATCCAGCTAGAAGTGCAGACATCCTTGCGACGTTTCGATTATCTTCTCCAGCTTGATTTGCATTACCGAATACTACCTCTTCTATTTCAGTTTCACGTACCATTTTGTTTCTATTCAAAAGAGCTTTTATGACTACTGCCCCTAAATCATCAGGACGTACGTTTTTTAATAACCCTTTATATCTACCAATTGGTGTTCTTACTGCATCAACTATTACTACTTCGTTCATAACTAAGCGCCCCTTTCTAGTCTCGATTTGTATAGTCGTAAACACCTTTGCCGGACTTTCTTCCAAGTCTGCCTGCTTTAACATATTTCTCTAATAATGGAGCAGGTCTGTATTTTTCACCTAATTTTTCATGTAAATATTTTAAATTATTTAATCGAACGTCAAGACCTACAAGATCACCAAGCTCAAATGGACCCATTGGATAATTTAGTCCAAGTTTAATAGCTTTATCTATTTCTTCTGGTGTCCCTACCCCTTCTTGCAACATATAAAATGCTTCATTGCCAACAAGTGCACTAATTCGACTTGTTACAAATCCAGGGAACTCATTTACAACTACTGTCTCTTTCCCCATTTTTTCTGCAACATTTCTTATTTCTTCAGCAGTACTTTCAGATGTTTCTAAACCACGAACAATTTCTACGAGTTTCATTTTATGTACTGGGTTAAAGAAATGCATAGCTATTACTTTATCGGGGCGGCTCGTAAAGCTACCGATCTCTGTAGGGCTCATAGTAGAAGTGTTAGTTGCAAATATACATGACGGTGGAGCCTTTTTGTCAAAAGTTTCAAATACATTCTTTTTAATTTCTATCTTTTCAGGTACGGCCTCAATTATAAGATCTGCTTCTTTTATAACAAGCTCCATTTCAATTGAATAGTTTAACCTATTTGAACTATCCTTTCGTATTTCTTGCGATATTTTTCCCCTTTCAACCGATTTTGTAAAAATAGCTTCTATTTCGTGTTTTGCGTTACGCAATTGTTCTTCTTTTATATCAACTAAAGTGGTATGAAACCCACCAACGGCAGCTACATATGCAATTCCACGGCCCATAACACCAGAGCCCACAACGACTATATTATTTATCATTACTTTCCCTCCTTAAATAAGACGAGCACTCATAAAAAGCGAGTGCTCGTGCCCGTATTATAGCCCAAATGGGTTTAATGGACGACTTCCAAAATAAGATAGAATACTCTTCGTTTCGGTATATAAGTCTAGTGTTTCAATACATAATTCACGACCAAACCCAGATTGTTTATAGCCTCCAAACGGAGTTCCAGGGAATGCAGAGAATGGGCAGTTTACCATTACAATTCCAGCTTGAATTTGCTTTGATACACGGGTTGCACGCGCGTAATCCTTCGTCCATACTGCTGAACCGAGACCATATTCACTATCGTTTGCAAGTTTAATTGCTTCCTTTTCATCGGAAAATGGCATTACTACTACTACCGGTCCAAAGATTTCCTCTTTTACAGCTTTCATATTATGATTCACATTTGTAATAATGGTAGGTTCGTACCAAAATCCATTTTCATAGCCTTCCACAACTGCCGGCTTTCCGCCTACTAGAATAGTAGCTCCATCTTCTTTAGCGGATTGTACATAGCTATCTATTACGTCTAATTGCCCTTTATTAATAATTGCCCCTACATGTGTTTCTTTTGAAAAAGGATCCCCTAAATTTAGTCTTTTTGCTTTTTCTTCAAATTTTTCCATGAATGTGTCATAAATGCTCTCATGAACATACAGTCTTGAACGAGCCTCACAGGACTGTCCTGAGTTATAGAAAATACCAAAAAGTGAGCCGTCTACTGCAGCGTCAATATCTGCATCTTCAAATACGATATTTGGAGATTTTCCACCCAGTTCGAGTGTTACACGTTTTAACGTTTGAGAGGCTTTTGCCATAATATCTTTTCCAATTGGAGTGGAACCTGTGAATGCAACTTTATCCACTTTTTCATGTTCTACTAAATAGTTACCTACTTCTGAACCAGAACCTGGTATTACGTTAACAACACCTTCTGGTACGCCTGCTTCTATACAAATTTCTCCTAAAAGAATAGCTGTAAGTGGAGTTAAAGTAGCTGGTTTAACAATTACCGAACACCCAGCAGCAATAGCAGGTGCAACCTTCCAAGCCGCCATCATTAATGGGTAATTCCAAGGAATAATTTGTGCACATACTCCTACTGGCTCTTTTTCAGATACATTTTGGAATTGACCTGGAACATTATTTACAGATCCACGATGACCAACAATTGCTCCTGCATAAAATTCAAAGTCTTCAATAGCTTGCATAACTTGCCCTTGTGCGGCTGTTAAAGATTTTCCCGTATCTAATATCTCTAATTCTACTATTTCATTAAAACGAGATCTCATAATCGCTGCAATTTTATTTAATGTTCTTGATCGTTTATTAATAGGAAATAACTTCCATTTCCCTTTATCAAATGCCGCTCGCGCAGCTAGTACTGCTTTTTCAGCATCTTCTTTTGATGCTTTTGCTATTGTTGCAATAGGCTCACCTGTAGCCGGATTGTATGTAGTGAACGTTTCACCGGTTGAACTGTCTACACGTTGACCACCGATAATTAATTGATACGAATCACGTTTGACAGCTAATGGTGCGAATTTTTCATCTTTTACTGTTGACATTCCATTCATCTCCTTTGTTTATTAAAATAATTAGTTTCCATTGAAGGTTGGTTTACGTTTTTCTAAAAACGAGGTTATCCCTTCTCGATGATCATTTGTTTGCCCGACTATTCTTTGACCAAACGCTTCTCTTTCTAAAAATTCATTAAATGTTAAATCGTAACTGCTTTTTAATGTTCTTTTAATAATTCCAATAGCTTTTGTTGGCATTTTAGCAATATGTTTTGTATAGGCTGCTACCTCCTCTTCCCAACTATCCATTTGGATGGTTTTGTTAGCTAACCCTAATTTCAAAGATTGTTCTGCATTTATTCTTTCACCGAAAACGGAAATTTCAAGTGCTTTTGCATATCCTACGATTTTACTTAAGTAAAAGAGATTACCTGAATCAGGAATGAGACCGACTTGAATAAATGCTTGCGCATAACTTGCTTTTTCTGACATAAGTCTAAAATCACATGCTAGCGCTAGACTAAACCCAGCTCCAGCCGCAACTCCATTTACAGCGGCTATAATAGGTTTTTCGCAACAATGAATTTGCTTAATCATCGGCCCATACCTTGTACGTAGAACTTCTCCATGATCCATTTCTTCTGTTACTTCTGAAAGGTCTTGCCCAGAACAAAATGCTCGCCCTTCTCCTGTAATAACAATTACACGAACAGTTATGTCTCTTTCTGCTTGTTTAATAGCGATTGTTATTTCGTGGTTCATTTTTAATGTAAACGCATTCAAATTTTCTGGCCTATTTAAAATAATGGTCGCAACCTGGTCATGCACACTATATTTTATTGTTTCGTACATTTTCTCCTCCTCCTATCTCCCTTTAAAGTTAGGCTTTCGTCGTTCTTGGAAAGCTTTCATCCCTTCCTTTTGGTCGTCAGAAGCGAAAAGAAGATAGAAATTTTTACGCTCAAATTGCATTCCTTCATATAAAGAATAATCTACTGCTTTCAAGACGGACTCTTTAATTAATCGCAACGATAATGGAGCTTGCTTTGAAATCTTTATCGCAAACTTTTTCGTTTCATCGATTAAAAGCTCTCTAGCTACGATTCTATTAATTACACCATAATTTAGAGCTTCTTCCACACTCATACGGTCTCCGGAAAGTAGCCATTCCATTGCTTTCGTTTTACCCATTAATTTCGTCAATCGTTGGGTTCCACCTGCACCAGGCATTACTCCTAATTGAATTTCTGGAAAACCGAATTCAGCATCGTGAGCAGCAAATAAAATATCACAACATAGGGCTAATTCAAAGCCCCCTCCTAATGCAAAGCCTTGAACTGCACCGATTATTGGCTTCTTCACTAAGGAAATTCGGTCCCATTCTGAAAATTGATTTAATAGTTCTAATTGTAAGGGAGTTGCTTCAGCCATTTCGTCGATATCAGCTCCTGCTGCAAATGCACGCCCTACTCCACCTAGAACGATAACTTTAACGCTTTCATTTTGATCCATCTCTTCCATTGTGTGTACTATCTCGGAAACCATTGGTCTATTAATTGCATTTAATACGTTCGGTCTATTTAAAAGAATAGTACCGATACCATCTTCTATGGAAACTTGAAGATATTTTAAATCATTATGCATTGGCCTCTTCACCGATCATTAAGGTTACTAGATTAGCAGCAAAACTCATTAAGTCTTTTCCAGAAGCTTTTGCCTCTTCTGTTTTCATCGCTGCTTTAAATGCGTCGTGGCTGTCATAATACATTTCACACATTAAATAATATTTTCCTTCTCCACCCATAGGGCTACCAACGACTTTTGTTACTTTCATTTCTCTTAAGCCTGGAATTTTTGCTGTAAGTGGTGCGTGAATGTTAAAGTAATGATCGTCGAAAGCCTCCTTGTTTTCTGGATGTTTGTAAAGTGCGATTAATTTAACCATTTTTCATTCTCCTTTTTTATGTAATATAGTTTATTTAAAATATTGTCTAATCCTGAAAATAGGCGTGTTGAGGGAAAATAGTATTTTAATATAGACAACATTGATTATTGTTATACGTTTTAACCTAGTCCGTTTCACTTCGCTGCAGGTGTTCGCTTTCCGCGGGGAGGTGTCTAGCTCCGGCGGCTAGGTCCGGCTCAAACTTCACTTTTCCTCCGTACGATAAGTCATCATCGACTCACTGCCGTTCGCCGTGATTCCTTTATCTCCTGCGGAAAAGCTCCAGTTTGATTGGACCTGAGCGAGCCGCCTTCGCTTTTCTTGGAGCTGAGCCTCCTCGGGCTTTGCCCTGTGGGGTCTCAGCCTTCCCCTCTTCTCCCGCAGGACAAGGAAGGCTTCGGCAGCATTACATCGCACGAAGGAAAATGCGTTAGCATTTTTCGAGGAGTCTCACACCTTCCGCTCCGTTACACTCTCGGTTCTAAATCTTGAAGGGTAAAACATTGTAGAAGTTTCTAAACTGAACGCCTATTTACATTCAACTAGGTGCAAATTTCACTTGCTGGGTGTTTATCTTGAAAATTGGATAGGACTTGGTTAAGCCGTTCCCCTCGTCTCGTTCTATTTTCACATTAGTGTTGAGATTGGTTTCATTGCTTCGAAGGGGTTTTTGCATGATCCACAGTATAGAATACTTCTACAAGCTGTAGGGCCAAAGATGTTATCTAATGTTGTATAGGAAGAATCACAATATGGGCAATTTACTCTCCATTCCCCGGTTTCTTCAAAATGAATTGGTGGGGGAGCAATTCCAAACTCTTTTAATTTTTGTCTTCCGATTTCAGTGATGCGATCGGATGTCCATGGCGGATTGTATATAAACTTAACATCTACCGCATTAATAAAATCGAGTGTTAGTAGCTGTTGTTTAATATTGTTTTTAATAATATCTAATGCTGGACAGCCCATAAATGTAGGAAGTAATTCAATTAACACATGATTTTTTGCATATTGGACATTTTCCACCATTCCTAATTCTAGTATGCTGACAGAATCAATTTCTGGATCTTTTACTTTCTGAAGTTGGTCATATAACCGATTAACATTAATGTCGTACTTACTTTTTTCTACCATTATATTCAGTCCTTTATTTTTCATTAAAGGAGACCTTTACTAGTTTATGAGAGAAATATTTAACTATTCCAACTACCATGATGCAGCTGGATCTGTTCTATAAACTTCACTTAATGTTTTTAGCGCTTCAGTTAAATCTTCTGTATGCTCTTTTAACCGTCCATTTCCACTTTTCATTTCTATTTTTAAAGGGAACGGTATTTCTATTTCACTAAATACATTTTTCATTTCATTCATCCATCTTTGTCTTAATAAATCTTCCCCTTCTATTATTTGATGTTCTTGCATTTCATTCGCTAGAGCACCAAGTGATAGAACGCCATCAAACTCAGCGATGACAGTATTAATTGCTTGAATCATTCTTTTTTTTGCGTCGTCATTAGATAAGCAAAGTTGCTTAAACCAAGTTTTCCAATGTAAGAGATGATAATATAATTCCATGTTTATTTTTAATGCTATATGTTTTAGAGGTTCATAAGAGGAATTTTTTAAAGATTCTATTTTAACTTTTTTTGCTACTGTGTAAAAATAATGACGAACGACCGTAAATGCCCAATCGTATTTCGGTTCTATCAAGTACGTCCCAGGGCCATTAACCATTTCTAGTAAAACGGCATTTAATCGTTCATTGGCGGGTCTTGCATGAGCTAAACAGTCGACCGGTCCTTCATTAAGGTCCTCTAACAGTTGATAAAACATAGAAGCGTGCCCCATTGTGTCTTGGTTTATCGAAGAAAAAGCAACATCCTCTTCTATGTGCGGAGCTAAACCTAACCATTCTGAGCCTCTATATGCCAAAATAAAATCATCATCTGCAAGCTGATATAATAATTCAATTAACGGCTGTTTATACTTTTCATTCTGTACCGCTTCTGCTGCTGTGGAGAATATCATTGCTTTAGCTCTCCTCCCCAAGACATAATTTCTTTCTCATCTAGCATCTCCTGCTCATATTGGCGCCATTTTTTCTTTAAATATCCATATCCTTTAGTTGTTCGGTATTCTTTATTGTCAAGACGAGATAATGACTGTTTTTCTTCTTGTGTCATTTTTCTAATATCTGCTCGTTTTACAACCCAAATATCAGCAACCGTTTCACGGCGCATAAAGTTTTCTTGAGCCATCACTAAAGCAATTTCATGATTTGGTGCTAGTAAACTAAACTGGTATTGCATAGGTGCAGTGTCCGTTTTTTTACTGAACACTTCAAATTCTTGATAAAAATTACTCATTATTTTTCCTCCGTTCTTCAAGTAGCTTTAGAAGAAGAGCTGAGCGCATCACGTACCCATGCATTATTTTCATAGGACAGTTTTCTTAATCGAAGACGTTCTTGTGACTTTGGACCGTTATTTCGTATAATTTTTAAAAATTCATTCCAATTTGGTTGTTGATAGATCCATTTCCGTTCTTCCTTCGAATAATGCATCGTGGGGTCAGGTAACTTTAATCCTAGTGATAGAATACGAGGTACATATTTTGTAAAGAAATCTTGTCGTAACTCTTCGTTTGTTTTTGTTCTAATTTTATATTTTATCGTTGTATCTTGTTTACTAGTTCCAGTTGTGGAAGCATCACCTGGTCCAAAAAACATTAATAAAGCTTCCCACCATCGGTCAATAGATTGTTGAATCATCGCTTTTTGTTCTTCTGTTCCTTCTGCTAATGCCATAATAATTGCTTCACCGTGTTGAGCATGAAATACTTCTTCTGCACATATTCTTTTTAGAGCTCGAGCATAAGGACCATACGAGGCGTTTAACATGTTTGTTTGAGAAATAATGGCAGCTCCATCAACTAACCAACCTATTAAACCAGCATCTCCCCATGTTGGTGCCGGCATATGAAAAACGTTATGGAATTTTAATTGACCGCTAAATAAATCTTGCATAATTTCTTCTCTTGATTTCCCATATGGTTTCATTAAATCTTCAGCAACACGAAGAAGTAATTGACCGTGGCCCATTTCATCTTGAACTTTTGCCATAATGCCAAGTTTTCTTTTTAAAGTTGGTGCTTTCGGTACCCATTCTTTTTCTGGAAGCGCTCCCATTATTTCGCTTATTCCGTGCATCGATATAAGCTTAATTAAGGCTTTTCGATAATCTTCTGGCATCCAATCATCTGCCTCTATTTTTTCACCAGCGTTTATTCGTTCCATAAAATGTTCGTATTTCTCTTCTTCTGATAAGGATTGAAAAGAAATAGAAGTATTCAATAGCCTCGCCTCCTATCTTTCATCTAACAAATATATTTATAACGTTTATTTAACGAAATTATATAATAATGTTATATGTTTTTCAACTCTGAAATTTCGGAAAATTAAAATTTGTACTTTGCTACACGTAAATTCGGGAATTAATACCCCTTTCTTCTCTGTAAGAAAAACACTACAAAAAATATCTTTCCTGGCATAAAACATAAAAAGAAGAAGCACCAATAGGCTTCTTCTCAAATTTAATTAAACATTATAAGTCCAAAACGTTTCTCGATATAACCAGTCTTCTACTTCAGGTGAATTTGCCTCGAGTGCTTGCTCCATCGTTTCAATCCAACTTTCTGTTTGAGATCGATGTGCTTTGATAGCATTTAACTTATCAAGTGCAACTTCTTTAATATCAATTGTGATGTCTGGTTCTCCTAATAGTTCTACACTATTTTTTAAAATTGCTTTCCCATATATAGTTGGTTGCTCTTCTTTCGGTAAACGTTTCACTGCTATAACAGCTGCATTACTCATTGCATCATGGTCTGGATGTACACCATGTTTTGGATAAAACGTAATTAATAAAGTAGGTTTGACTTCTTTTATGACCGCTTCTATTCTATCTGCTAATAGTTCTTCATTTTCAAATTCAACTGTTTTGTCGTGAAGACCAAACATTCTTAAATCTTCAATTCCCATTACTTTACAAGCATCTGTTAATTCTTTTTTACGAACATCCATTAACGTCTCTCTTGTAGCGAATAACGGATTTCCTAAGTTACGACCCATTTGCCCTAGTGTTCCACATATGTATGTAACGGGAGCACCACTTTTCGTAAATAATTTTATCGTACCAGATGAACTGAACGCTTCATCATCTGGATGAGGAAAAACGACTAACACACGCTCATGTTGGTTCATATGTATCCTTCACTCCTTAAAAAGGTTCTTTGCTTAACTGAAAAGCAACCGCAAGTTTGCCTTCATCATTAAGCCCTGCTAGTAACAATCTTCCTTTATTATCTAATTCATAATGGGTTAATCCTTCTGCATAAACCCACCCGTGTTCCATTTTTAATCCGATTCTATATGGATTATTGCCTGTAATTTTCCCGTGTTCATAATGAATAACACTATTGCGAATGAATGCTCCAACTGTCATTCCTGTATTATGATGAGATGCGTATGCACCATTGGTTGTTTCAAGATGTATGTATACAGGTTGCTTAGCAAAGCTATTTAACGCTTCTTGTACACTTACTTGTTCGATCAACTGCATAATGTCCCTCCAAAAGTGAAGTAATAGGTTAACTATATTTATTGTAACGTAAATAGTAAAAAAAAGAGAACCTTTTGTTAGAAAAAACACATATATAAGACCTGTCAAAACGTTCTTCTGTTGGTAAAAATGAAAATATGCTATTTTAACGAGTAAAAAGAGAAACGGTATTATTTTTACCGTTTCTCCTGTTACGATTTTATACATTATATCACTTAATATTATTTTCGTACCACTTTTGTGCTTCTTCTACTTCGCGACGTGTTAATTGATGGCCGTAATTTTCCCAAAATAGTTGAACAGAAGCACTTGAGCTTTCGAGTAAAGATTTAAGTTCCTCTGTTTCGCTAGCTGGGCAGATGGGGTCATTTACTCCTGCTCCAATAAAGATAGGCATTCTCGACATATTAGGGAGGTCTATACCTCTTCTAGGTACCATAGGGTGAAATAAAATAGCTCCTTTTAAAGCTTCTTTATAGTGGAATAATAAACTACCTGCAATATTTGCTCCATTTGAATAACCTAGTGCAATTACATTTTTACGATCAAAACCATATTCTTTACTTGCTTCTTCTAAAAATAAGTATAATTCTTCCGTTCTAGCGATTAAATCTTGTTCGTCAAAAATACCTTCGCTTAATCTTCGAAAAAAGCGCGGCATGCCATTCTCTAGTACGTTTCCTCTTACACTTAATATGGAAGCGTTCGGATCAATTAACCCTGCTAATGGAATTAAATCTTGTTCATTCCCACCCGTTCCGTGTAATAACAATAATACATTTTCTGAACCTTGTTGAAAGATATGTTTTAACTTCATAAAATACTCCTTTTAAAGAATTTATCTCAATTTCGAGGTAATTTAAGTATAGTAAAGTGAACCAAAAGCGTCAAATATTCTTGCTTTTGTCCGCTCAAAAGTTTAACCAATAATAATTATTAGAATAAGATATAATGACTTTTTATTGGTGGTGAGATTTCAATGTTTCCTTGGAATAAAATGTTTCCTTTTCCTAAAGAGTATATGAAAGGTGAGTCTCCTTTTAAACAGGCTGATGTAGAGAAATGGATGAATAAGGCAATGAAGTTACCTGACCCTCCACCTTTTATGAACTCCTCCGATTTTTTTATGCAATCATTTGAACTATTAGATAAAATTCAAGCAAATAAAAAGAAAAAGAGAAAGCCTAGTTTTCAACCTCAAATTTATGAGGGGCACAATGAAGTGTTTGTGAAATTTCCGATTTCTGCAGATCATGTGTTAGACGTAAAAACGTATTACAATTCAAATACTTGCTTTGTAGAAAATGTACCTAATCCTGGAAATAAACAAACAATTCCTTTACCGTGTTTTGTAAAAACAACTGGATCAAAAGCAATCTTTAAAGATAACATGCTTGAAATTAGAATACCTAAAGAAACTAAAACGTCGTACACGAAGGTTCCTTTAGAGTTTTTAAGTAAACCTAATATTTCTCGTAAGTCATAATTGCGACAGTATATCTTCAAAGTTAAGCTTCCATCTATCTAGGTGTGTTTCTCTATAAAATGGAAAACGCAATGTTTTTACGACCGTTTCATTTTTATGAATATGGACTTTTATGGGAATTTCTAACTGTAATTCATCCGAATGTAGTTTTTCTGGTAATGGAGATAAACGTTTCAAATGTTGAATTGCTTCAATATCTTTCGTACTGTTTTGTAATAATTTTCGATCTTCAGAATCAAGTAAAGATGATAAGACAAATCCATCATGTTGATTGACAGATATGATAAATGCTTCCACTATTTCATTTGGAGACATGTTTTGTATATTTTCTAGCCATACGCCTGCAGCTTTTTTTATCATAATAGAATGAGCGAAATCTTCTTTCTTTGATGCATGCGTTGTACTTTCAAAAAAATGAATACAAAAGTGACCGGGAAAATTGTTTTGTATAGCGCCTCTCCCGTGTGGCATTCCGTGCATAGATGCAGCAAGACGTTCTGAATCTTTTTCAACGATTATCGCTCTTCTATCCCAACTCCATTTACCATTATAAATTTCTTTCATTATTGCTGTATCTTCTTTTGTTAACGGTTGAACGTCCGCATGACTAGCGCCTGCACGTCTTTGTACGTTGAAGCGTAGTCCAGTATCTATATCTAAAATAGAAAACTTTTCATATTTAGGTATAATCCCATTCACTGTAGACCAAGGTTTTTTCTCTCCGTAATGATGCTTCTTTAATGTTTTATAATTGTCCTGTAATAATCTTAATATCGGGAGCGATATATTAACGATTGCTTTTTTATGAACACTATCGATAATCGCTCCTTCGTTTAAATGAATAGAGTATGTAATATTGTTATGTTGAATAAAAAAATCAGTTGGTCCAGGAGTAGTGTTATAGTCAACCCATTCGCTATGATTAAGGTACTTTTGTAGTTGCTTAGATAGTTTTTCTTTTGTTTGGTAATCTGTATTACTGTTTGTTTGAACTATTGTATAAGAACTATCTTCAGAATGAGCAAATATTTGTTCCTCTTGCTGTATAAATAAAAAACATATCAATATCAAAACGATTATTTTTTTCATGTGAACATACCTCCAAAATCCTTATCTATTTCCATATGTTACGTCAATAGATTGTAAGTATGTGTTCCATATTTTTGCACAAAATAGACATAGATGTAAAAGGAGGAATACAAATGGTGCAAGCACTATTTTGGGGAGGTCTTGTTGGACTAGCTTTAATTATAGGCGCGATTTTTGCATTGTTATTCTCGGTTCCTCGTAAATTAACTGGTTATATTATGGCTTTCGGAACAGGAATTTTAATTGGTGCTGCAGCTTTTGAGCTACTAGGAAAAGTCAATGAAGATAAAGGTTATGTTTATGTTATTCTTGGTTTCATCATTGGAGCTACCCTTTTTACGATCTCTGAGTATT
The DNA here is from genome assembly GCF_002250055.1 of Sutcliffiella cohnii. Taxonomy (NCBI): domain Bacteria; kingdom Bacillati; phylum Bacillota; class Bacilli; order Caryophanales; family Bacillaceae; genus Sutcliffiella; species Sutcliffiella cohnii. The sequence goes on along the minus strand of NZ_CP018866.1, from coordinate 2,236,027 downwards.
ACATAAGTAAAAAAGGTGGTCATCATCGAAAGCGTTCGAAAGAAAATAATCATAATAATTCGGGTAAGGCTATTTTTATTGGAACAATTATTGATGCTATTCCAGAATCAATGATCATAGGTGTAGGTATTTTAAAGGAGCATACGGTGAGCTGGGTAATTGTTTTAGCGATATTTATTAGTAATTTACCAGAGGCTCTTTCAAGTACTGTAGGTTTAAAAAGAGATGGATATTCAAAGAAAAAGATTATGACGATGTGGTCCATTGTCATGGTCCTCTCAAGTTTAAGTTCCTTTTCGGGGTATGTCATATTCAATGAGTTAAGTGAACAATACGTTTCGTTCATAAGTGGGATTGCTGCAGGAGGAATTATTACAATGGTTTCTTCGACGATGATGCCTGAAGCATACGAAGAAGGTGGGCCAATTGTAGGGTTTGTATCTGCACTTGGTTTACTCTGCTCCTATGTATTATCTTTTATTGTTCATTAAAATGAAGATGAAAAACTCGCCTATTAAAAGGCGAGTTATTGATAAGATTCATGTCCAAAAAATTCTTCTAATGTTAACTCTTCTTTCCATAAATGGGTAGCAACCTCTTCGCCAACATATCGTAGGTGCCACGGCTCATACTGATATCCAGTAATTGTTTCTTTACCGAGAGGGTATCTAATAATGAAGCCGAATTTGTGTGCATTTTCTTGAAGCCATATTCCTTCAACTGTTTCACCGAAGTCTTCTGTTAATTGTAATTCAACACTTCTGCTTGTTACATCCATTGCTAAACCCGTTTGATGTTCACTGTGACCAGGGACTGCTGATACAGCATTCGTCCTTTCTTCACCCCAACGTTTTAAATAACTATTGTAAATAGCATTTTGTGTGTCATATGCTCGATAACCTGATACAGCAAATAGTTCTACATCTTCATTACTTGCACTCTCAAATAATGTTTCTAAAGCTCTTGCAGCCTCTTCTCTTATATATCTTTTATCATGTTCACCATCAAAGATGAAAGGAACATTAGGACTAACTAAATCATCCGGTACATAATCTTCTGGTAATGCTATATCCTTGTTTACTAAAACTAATAGATTAGTAGGGTTTTGAATAATTCCATCCTTCACTATTGAGACGAATTCTTCTTTCATTATTGGACTGTCTGCTTCAACGATATCTTCTATAATTTCGGATTGATTGTTATTATTTTCTTCTGGTTGTTCTTCCACAATTTCAGATATTTCAGGTGTATTATTATTTTCAACGATTTGCTTATCTTCCCAAAATTTCCAATCGAAATCAGTAGGTAAAGAACAACCTGAAAGTAGTAATACAGAAACAACTGAAGCTATTTTCCACTTCATGCTTATCACCTTTTGTCGTTTTCTTATTAGTTTCGCGAAGCCCTTTACGTAAAACGAGATCGCAATAAAAATAGTGTATCATAAAAACGAGGTGTCCGTAAAAAAATTATATTTTTCTACAATATAATAAAAGGTACAGCTGTTAGAACTGTACCTACTTTTTCATTATTTAATTACTGCTTCTAGTGCAACTTCCATCATATCTGAAAACGTTGTTTGTCTTTCTTCCGCAGTTGTTTCTTCACCAGTTAGAATATGGTCACTAACTGTTAGTACAGATAGTGCTTGTCGACCATATTTTGCTGCTAAAGTGTATAATGCTGCTGTTTCCATTTCAATAGCAAGCACTCCGTATTTTGCCCATTTTTCTAATTCTGCATTATCATTGTAAAACATATCTGCTGTAAAGACATTACCAACTTTTAAGTTTAACCCTTTTTCTGTACCAGCATCATACGCTTTTTTCAATAGGTCAAAATTTGCAGTGGGTGCATAATCAACTCCATTGAAAGTCAAACGATTCATTTGAGAGTCTGTTGAAGCAGTCATTGCTAAAATTACGTCACGAACTTTAACATCTTGTTGAATAGCTCCACAAGTACCAACCCGGACTAATTTTTGTACATTATATTCGTTCATTAGCTCATTAACATATATGGAGATAGATGGAACCCCCATACCTGTACCTTGAACGGAAATTTTATGTCCTTTATATGTACCAGTAAAACCTAACATCCCCCTTACTTCGTTGTAGCAAACAGCATTATCCAAAAAGGTTTCGGCAATATATTTTGCACGAAGTGGGTCACCTGGTAAAAGTATCGTTTCAGCTATTTCTCCTTGTTTTGCACCGATATGTACACTCATAAAAATACCTCCAATTTCAATCTTAAGGCATAAGCCATCAATACTATACCATATTATATGGTTTTTTCCCAAATAGTAACCGACTACCAGGTAGAAAAAGAATTGATTTTTTTATCATGTAAATACTATAAAAGAGTCCCTTAGCATGAATATAGGAGGTAGCATAATGAAAAAGAAGTTAAAACAGGCTGTAGAATATGCTAATAACACGAATACGACAAAAAAGAAAACTGCACAGCCACATAGATCTAAAAAAGATCGTTTACAAAGTTAAATGTCGTCTTTGTTTAAGTATTTCTGCTTGATATAAACGATATTTGTATCTTTATCAACAACATATTTCTGTTTAGATTTAATAAATTTAACAAACAGGACTCCTATAAATAAATAAACAAAACAAACAATGAAAAGTATTGTAAAAAAATACGTATAAAACCGACTAAAAATTGTTACAGATAATTCATTAAAGAAGACGATATAGGCAATTGTTGTAACGAGCGTGACGACAATAATATTTAATAAATGAAAGAGCATATGTACTTTTTTTCTCGTAAAGTGAATTTGTAATTGGTCTTGAACCATTAACGTAACAATACAACTAATTACCATAATGATGAAAACGATTATTTCCATACAATCACCTCAAATATTTATGATAAAGGAGAATGAAGATGGGAAAAAAACATCGCAATCGAATTAACGGGCAGAAGAAAAATAACCACATTCCACCAGAAGCAATTGAAGCAGAGCATAATGCTCATAGTAAAGAACATTCACCAAAAGGTAGAAAAAACGGACCGGGTCATAACGAATAATACGGATTGCTAACATTATAAGAAGCCCTTCATTATGGAGGGCTTCTTCTTACATAATCATAACTCGATTTAGTTCCTTCCAACCATTTGTACTTAATCGATAATAAGTTTTCCCTTTAAACCCCTCATCAATTAATACTATATCACCTGTACTAATAAATCTACCACGATAATTGTGGGGGATGCGCTCTCTCACATTAAATGTTGAAAAAACTGTTTGTATCACTTCTGTATGGGTTCTACCTTCAATATTTACTCGATATATTGGGACATACCCTTTATTTTCTCCAATATTAGGGGTCTGCAATATCGTAACATCATACTTCCCTATATCTTTTTTGTACAAACTCCATTTTTTTAACATAACTTACCCTCCCCCTTTTCTTACTATACTTATTAGAAAAAGTATGTGTCGAATCCTTCATCAAAAAAAGATAACTATTGTCGAAAGAAGAATATGTTGCTTCTCCATCATGTTTGTTTAGTTCATTTCATACAATAACTAGGAGGTGGTATTTTTGTGAAACGTATTCTACCCAATATTTTTAAAAAAGACAAAAAGAAAAAAACTATTGATTTTAGCTTATCTAAAAATGAGAGAAAATGTATGTTGAATTCTCATCATAATAATCCTCTTTACAATCTAACTAAGAGAGATATAGAGTTAATTGATAAGATTAAAAAGGAAACAGATAAAAACAATTTAAATAATGTAACACGTACAAATGCTTATTTACACTTTTTTGATAATAATACAGAAGTACATTGGGCATTGTTAGCTCATATTGTATCGCGTAATGGTGGTTGGAATATGACCGACTTAAAAGGAGAAGCTATCTCAGGGCTGCTATCTTTTCGAGAAAAAGAACTGTTTTTTTCCTTTCTAGAAAAATCTAATTTTCTTATTTTTCATGATGCGTATCAACAACTACTTTTATATGAACATAGTAAAAAGATTGGTAAACCGCTATTTCATCTATTAAACGAGTTTGGCATTTCTTCATTTATGAGGGCTGTTTGGGAAGTTTTTTGGAAAGATAAAAATAGTAAAATGTTAACTCTATCATTAATCATTAATGAACAGCATTTTATTGAAAAAAGAATAATACAAAATCCTTTTTATGTAGAGCATGTTATAAAGTCGATGCCATTTCAATTGCAAGAGAAATTAGGTTTTACTAGCGTTTTAATACCTTACCAAACGGATGATTCGATACAACTAGCAGGAACTACTGTTTCTCAATTCGATAACATTACGAAAAGAATACATATAGGAAAGTATTTATATTCTTTACTTTTTTATGTGGAAGAAGTACAACGTGGCACTATGAAGTTTGTTAAAGAACAAAACCATACTGGATCAAGAGCTGATTTTTTTCCGTCTATTTTCACCCGAACAAACGATAACTCAAAAAAGATTTATAGTCCACCCCTCCATGAAGCTTGGAAAAACAGTACTCACAAACTTCCCGATAAGGATGATTGGTTTCAATCATTTGAAGAATTATTTCCCTATTATAGTCCAATTAGTATAGATTCCCCATATAACATAACAGAAAAATATTTACTAAGTTTGTTAAAATTGAAGAGTATCGATACTATAACAAAAGCTTTAGGACGGTCTTAAATAGATCGTCTTTTTGCGTGGATTATGTATGTTTTAAAAAAATAAAAAAGAGACAACTAAAATTGTCTCCATTTCATATTTATAGTTATTCTATATCCTCTTCATCAATTATGCATTTTTCCACTAAATAATCAAAGGTGATATCTGCTAACTCTCCAATCTCTTCTTCGCTTGGGACATACCCTCTCCTCATTAATTCATTGTAAAAGAATTCGGCTATTTCATCCGTATCTATCACTACCTCTATTTCTCTCACAATCTCACTCCCTTTTCATGTATCCCTTCTTTAAGAAGAAATAGCACCCTCGAGTTTTTATGTACACCTTAGTTTGAATATATGTATTAATTTAGACAATATCACAAAAAAATAAACGAGAAGATAAATAATTATGACATACTTTCCTTCTTCAAGCCATACAATCTATTAACAATAGGACAAGCCTATTTTTAATATAGATGAGGAGTGAAACGAAATGAAGCAATTATTAAACAGATTCGAAGATGAGCAGTTTTTAGTTTCCATATTAGATAAGGTAAGTGAAAAAGCCATTATGTTTCTTTTTATTTTTGGGATCCCATTTTTTTTTCTATTAATTTGGCAATTTCTTCACTTACCAAGATAGTTTTCATTTTTATTATTTGTTAGACGCTTTAAATTTTCCATTGCTAAGTCCATAACGTGTTTATACTCTTCATCGTAAAAAAGCTCATATAAAACTCGATAATCATTATAAACATCTAGTAACCCATCAATAATCTCTTTTTGTGTTTTTGTTTTCTTATCTTTTTTTATTCGACTCATATCGTTTTGCAACTCCTGTTTATCTTGATAAAGGAGATACCGAAGCTCTATTTTTTGTTTTAAATAATCTGCCTTCTCCTTTGAAATGACAGTCGTTATCTCCTCCTCTGCCGCTTCTAACCACTCACCATCAGAAACCCTCACTAGTTCATATATGCTTTCTTCCCATGCATCTTCTTTATAACGCCATATTTCTGTACGAAAACCTATAATTCTAAACCATTCATCTCCATAACCTTTCACCTTAACTAAATCACCAATAAAATAGTTATACTCTATTTCTATTTCATCCGATAATATAATTTGGCCATTAAATTCTGTTAAAAAGGCTAGTGAAGCTTCTTCGTATAAATCTTCACTTTTATTCACTTCATAATAATATTCATTTTCAATAAACTGGACATCCGTAATTTTTCCAACTGTACCATATACCGTTATTACTACAATGTCTCCAATAGTAAACTTTGCTTTCTTAGCCACAATCCTACCTCCAGTACTACGGTTTATTATGAAAATTGCTAGAGAGTAGGTTACTTGAAGTGTGAGTAATACATTATATGCAAAAGAAAGAAAAGCGCTAAAGGATGTACGAATTTTTTCACAATACTTGTTAGGAATATTATTCCTTTTGTTAAAAAGCAAAGGTGATAAACTTTAAACTAACTCTTACATTCAAATGAAGTGAGTAATGTAAACTGTCCAATCAATTTAGAATTCAAAGCAAGAACAAAAGCGCAGGCGGCTCGTCCTGGCCCGACAAGAAAGGTGCGGCGCTGCAGGTGGACGCTCTTTGTCCACCGGAAGTGACTGACTTATGTCACGAGGGCCTTTTCCAAAGGAGCTAGACGTAGCAACACAAAGTTAGTAGTTATCCACAACTTTCCACTTTTATAATTTCCTAAACAATAAAAAAAGTAGTTCCATTGGAAATGGAACTACTTCTCCTGTTTACTGCTCATCCCTAATATATAAATCCCATGCTTCATCAAAGATTGTCATACTAGGTAAATAGTGTACGTTTAGCTCTAAATAATTACTAATTTCATGATAGCTTTTTGATTGTTTAGGAAAACTATGATCTTCATAAGCTGCATTTGCAAAACGACTTATATCCGTTTTTATAATGGCATGGCGATAATTAACTAAATAATGATAAAAAGACTTTGACACGTTAAACCCATCCTATTTTTTTCTTTTATTCTACAATAAATTATTTTACAATGAAAATAGTTTAGGTTGAAAAATCAAAGTAATACCTTTTTAAGATTTTTGGTTGAGCTAGTAATTGTTCATAATTCGTAATATCAGGAAGTAATTTCGTATCAATTAATAATAGATGATTTTCGATTATTTCCGTCGTTTCATCCGTTTGATATTGCATTCCACAATCCTCACAATGAATACATGGTGTCTCATTAATTGTGATTGCTCTAGAGCCGTCTGGTAACTCCCAGTATACAGTATTATTGGATTGATTCGCTTCTGTGGAACGGCACCATTTACATAACACCGTATTCGTCCTCCTTATTACTCAAATATATATAATTTAATTCATTTTCTTCATTTGAGCTTGATATTTTTTTTCCTTTAATTCATCCCTCTTATTTCGTTTATCTTTTAATGAACTATGGTTAGGGTCATGTTCATAACTTTTACGTCGATCCATTCTTGTTAAGCCTTCAGGAACGAGATTAAACTGGCTTTCATTCATTAATGCGGCAATGCCTGTATTAGATTTCTTTTCATCCATATTTGGATAAACTTTTTTGAAAAATTGCTCGGCAGTTCCTGATACATAATTTTCTGGTTCTGGATACGTTGTTATTACTCCTTCAAAGTTACGCAACACGACTTTATCTGCGCTTTGTGAAATAATATAATTCGGCTGGACAGCTATTTTTCCTCCACCGCCTGGTGCGTCAACTACAAATGTAGGAACTGCATACCCGGAAGTGTGACCGCGAAGTCCTTCTATTATTTCTAAGCCTTTTGAAATTGGTGCTCTAAAATGCCCAATTCCTTCTGATAAATCGCATTGATAAATGTAATAAGGTCTAACACGGATTTTTACGAGATCGTGCATTAATTTTTTCATGATTGCTACACTATCATTAATTCCTGCTAGTATTACTGCTTGATTACCAACTGGAACTCCTGCATTAACTAACATTTCACATGCCTTTTTAGATTCTTCGGTAATTTCAATGGAAGTATTGAAATGTGTATTAAGCCATACAGGATGGTATTTTTTTAAAATGTTACATAAGTTCTCGGTAATACGTTGTGGAAATACAACTGGTGCTCGTGTTCCAATTCGTATTATTTCTACATGTGGGATCGCTCTTAAATTTTTTAGAATGTACTCTAAAATTTGATCGTTAATTAAAAGTCCATCTCCACCTGATATAAGAACGTCTCGAACTTGTTCGTTATTCGCAATATAAGAAATCGCGCCATCTAATTGTTTTTTCGGTACCCCCATTCCAATCTGGCCAGAAAATCGTCTCCGAGTACAATATCTACAATACATCGAACATTGGTTTGTTACTAAAAATAAGACTCGGTCAGGATAACGATGCGTCAACCCTGCAACTGGGGAATCTTCATCTTCGTGTAACGGATCTTCTAAATCATATTTCGTTTTATATATTTCTTTTGAAATAGGTACAGATTGCATTCTGATCGGACATTTTGGATCAGTTTCATCCATTAAAGATGCGTAGTATGGTGTTATGTTAAGGGGAATTGTCTTCGTTGAAATTTTAACACCTTCCTCTTCCTCTGGTGTTAAATTAATAACCTTTTTTAAGTCGTCCAATGTTCTTATCGTATTTGTAAGCTGCCATAGCCAATCATTCCATTGCTCATCCGTAACATCTTTCCAAAGTTCAATATCTTTCCAATGTCTCTTTGGCTTAAACACATCATTTAACATAACTATCTCTCCTCCCTACCAACAACCATGCAAAAACCATGCCAACAAGAAAAGCGAAGGGCGCTCGCTCATCGGCGACAAGCATAAGGCAGGCGCTGCAGGTGGGCGGTTTTTGCCCACCGGAAGTGACTGACTTATGACCTCGAGCCGATAGCGCCCGCAGCTAGACAGATAGAAAAGCGGAGGCGGCTTGGTAGGTCTAATCAAACTGGAGCTTTTCCGCAGGAGATATAGGAAACACAACGAGCCGGAAGGCGAGTTGATGTTGACTTATCGTACGGAGGAAAAGTGAAGTTTGAGCAGGACCTAGCCGCCGTAGCTAGACAAACCGAAAAGCGAAGGGCGCTCGCTCATCGGCGACAAGCGCAGCGTCACCACTTTGCACAGTTTTACCATATAGTATGTGTGGTAAGAAGAATTGGTCTCTTATCTATTTATCTATCGTAACATTAAGTGATTTTTCCATTTTTGATAGCTTGTACTGCAGTGTTTGTCGAGGGATTTTTAGTAGTTTAGCAGCCTGTACAATATTTCCTTTTGTTTCCTGTAAAGCGTCAGTAATTAACTCCTTTTCTTTATGGGCTAGAATTTCTCTTAAAGAAGGTTGTTCCTCCCTCCCTTTCCTCTGCTTAACTAACCGCACAGGTTGTAACTTTAAAGGAAGGTCTTCAACCGTTATAACGTTTGAATCATTAGTGATAGTGATATACTCTAGTGTGTTTTTTAATTCACGAACATTACCTGGCCAATCGTAACGGGTAAAAGAGGTAAGTACACTTTCGGCGACCTTGTATCGATTAATATTTTGTTGTTTACTTAATATTTCTATGAAATTATTTACTAATAAGGGGATATCACCAACTCTATCTCGTAGTGGCGGTAAGTAAAGGCTACAGCTACAAACTCGATAAAAAAAGTCAGTTCTTATAATCCCTTTTTGTAAACAACTATCGGGACTTTCGTTCATTGCTGCTACGATACGGACATCAACTGTGATCGTTTGAGTTCCGCCAATTCTTCTTATTTTTCCGTCCTCTAATACACGAAGTAATTTAGATTGCAAGGAAATTGGCATAGAATTTAACTCATCTAAAAATAGGGTGCCACCATTAGCTAATTCAAAAAGACCAGGCCGATCTTCTGCACCAGTATAACTCCCTTTTTCCGTACCAAACAACGCACTTTCTAATAATGTTTCGGGAATAGCTGCACAATTTTGGGCAATAAAGGGCATGTCTTTTCGATAGGATGCATTATGAATCCCTTGGGCTACGATTTCTTTACCAGTGCCTGTTTCGCCGTAAATAACGATTGGAATTGTTGAAGTCGCAACTTTTTTTGCTTCTTCAAGTGTACGTAAACAAATTGGGTCTGACGTTAGAAAATGTTGAAACGTATAAGACGAATCGAGAGAAGAAGTACTCGTTGTTTTCTTATACAATCTTGATTGTAAGTCGATAAGTTTATTAGACAACATCTTTATCTTTCCATAATTTTTAGCAATCTCTACAGCACCCTTAACTTCTTCTCCTATAAGAATAGGAATAGTGGTGTTAACTGTTTCAATTAATTCGCCATTTTTATTTTCATACTTTTGATCTTGATGAAAAATAGCTTTTTTCGTCTTTAGTACTTTTAATAACGTACTAGTTTCTTCCGTTAAGGAAGGAAATACTTTTAAAATATGTTTACCTATAACTTCCTCCGTTTTCAATCCATCATGCTTTGCTGCAACTTCGTTATAAAAAATCGTGATACCATTTTCATCAACTGCATGAATTGCCTCATCTATACAAGATAATAAATGTTTCATCATATCATTACTCAATGCCTCTATTCCAGACAACTTCATCACCTGCCTATTTTTTGTCGTTTAGATGCCGAAAATTAGTCACTTTAAATTTTAACCCACATATTCATGTCTTCTATTTTGTCAAAAATATAACAATTATTTTTCAGTCTCCCGGTATATGTGTAATCTAATTGATGCAATACAGCATTCATTCCAAAAGATTGCGCTCTAGCGATGGAATAAATACACGTAATATTTTGCTGCTTTAGCTCATTCTCCAATGAAGTTATAATATGCTTCATATAACCTCCTTTTCTGCTACTAGGTAACGTTGCACAGTCGGTTATTTCTGCACTTTTTCCGACTATATTTATCTCTGCAGAGGCAGCTGCAATTATCTTCTCTGTTTCATCTTTTACATAATAAAAAACAGTGTTATTTTTCATTTGTTTTTCTATGTATTTTGGGTCAAATATTGGGACTGGATAAACGGTGAACACCTGTTTATATAGGATTGCTAACGCTTCAACGTCATGAACGGTTGCTTTTTCCAATTTAAAACCTTTTAATTCACTAGTAACAGTCACCTTTTCTTTATTTTGTACGATGTTCACTATTTCATCTTCCTTTATGAAATTTGGAGAATGGTATCTATCCTGCGTTTTATAACGACAAATAAAAAATCGGTCTTCACCTCTATAAAATTTTGGTACATATGCCTCTAATATGTATCCTTTATTAAGAAGAGGAAATAAATAATCTTGACTTGCTTTTATAATTATTTTTTCAACATAATTTTCTTTTTCTAAAGCATTAATATAATCGAATAAACTAGATAATTCTCCATCCATATTTTCAATTATTAATCTTTTATTGTAGTAATCTTTTACGCCCTCTAAAAGAATACCTTCTTCTCTACTTTCAAAATAATCTTTGTTATAAACTGTCATTCTATCACACTCCCTTTTACATACACTTCTATATAAACCATATAATCCCTTGTGAAAATTTTAAAGGAAGATCCCCCAGGCTAAGGAAAACTCACACCATGGGGGATAGAATATAGTAACAAATAATATCTATAATGAAATGTTATTTTCCCTAAACACGCTTAGCTTTAGTCTGGTTATTCCACTTTACACCAATCAACTAACGTACTTGCTACAATTTTAGCAGCCTGTATCATCTTTTTAATTTCAATATATTCATTAGGATAATGTGCTACTTCTGTTACCCCTGGACCAAAAACTACAGTAGGAATGTTTGCTACGTTTGTAAATAGTCCCCCATCGGTTCCCCATGGTGACGCTTCTACTATTGGTTTCTCTTTCGTTACATCTAAATAATTATTGCTTAAAACTTGCAAAAAGGAATGATCTAACGGAATCGAACCCGGTAACCAACGAGCCCCAAACCATTCTAGTTCCACTGGATTTTCTATAAACCAACTATCTTCTTTTTGTAAAGAAACCAATTTATTAGCTAACTCGGCTTTTACTTCCTCTATCGTTTCGTCCGGACCTACCCCTATCCGTCCTTCCACAGTTACTAGATCAGGAACAGAAGAAGGCCAATTACCTCCTGCTATTTTTCCGATATTAATTGGTAACGGAATCGGAATATTACTATATAAAGGATCTTTTATTTTTGAATTTCTAAAAGTCTCTAAGTCTTTTACGTATTCCATAACAGTTACAGATTTCTCAATTGCACTTACCCCTTCATATCTCGTTCCTCCGTGGGCAGACCTTCCATGGACTTTTAATCTAAACCATAAGGAACCTTGTTGTTTTGGGAAAATTTTCATATTTGTAGGTTCAGGAATAAGTACCGCATCTGCATGATAATTTTTCAAGATGGTAGCTAATGAACCTGCGCCACCACTTTCTTCCTCGATTACACTTTGAAATATTACATCTCCCTTTAATTTTACTCCGCATTGTTGAATGGCTTCCATTGCTAGAAGTAAGGCAACATTTCCACCTTTCATATCTGTTGTTCCTCTTCCGTATATTTTTCCCTCTTTTACAACACCAGAGTATGGGGCTTCATTCCATTGATTTTCTTCACCCTCGGGAACGACATCTATATGCCCGTTTAAAATAATCGAATTTCCACCACTTCCGCTTCCTTTCATTACGGCAACAACATTAGGGGAATTCATAAAATCTTTTCTATTAGAAATGAAGTTTTCATTTTGTTCAAGTTCTTTAAAATTAGGTTCCCAAATGTCAATTTGAAAACCTAGTTCTCTACATACCTCTACAACGATAGCTTGTGCTGCGCTTTCAGATCCTTGTACACTTTTCTCTTGTACTAGTCTTTGAAGAAGTTTAACCGCTTTTTGTTCATTTTTATCTATCCATTCATAAATATTTTCCTTAAATTGTTTAGTCATAAACATCCTCCCTTTCACTCATCACAACTTTCAAATGAGGTGAGATTTTCAGATTTGCTTCCGTACATTCGATTATATGTTCGATAGAATAACTCGGCATCACTTCGGTTAACATAATACCATTATCGTTAATTTCCATTACTCCCATTTCTGTTATAATCATATTTACACATTGAGGTGTTGTTATTGGAAGACTACAGTTGCGAACTATTTTACTTTCTCCATTTCGATTTGTGTGGTTCATTACTACAATTACTTTTTTTGCCTTTTGTGATAGTTCCATCGCTCCCCCCATACCTGGTACACGTTTTCCAGGAACAATCCAATTAGCTAAATCTCCCTTTTCACTAACTTGTAAACTACCTAAAATAGTAATATCTAATTTCCCTTTTCTGATCATTCCGAATGCTAAACTACTATCAAAAAATGAAGATCCTTTAATAGTTGTAACTGGATACCCAGCTGCATTACATAAATTTTCATCCTCAGATCCTTTATAAGGTGTTGGACCCATTCCTAAAATTCCATTTTCCGCATGAAACATCACATTCATATCGCTACCTATAAAATTCGGTACTAACGATGGGATACCTATTCCTAAGTTTACAATCATCCCAGCTCTTATTTCTCTCGCAGCTCTTTTCGCAATGAGTTCTCGTACGTTTCTTCCCATACCCACTTCCAGTCCACCCCTTTTGACGGTATTATATAGTCAACGTATATACCTGGTGTAATAATCTCCTCCGGATTTAAATCTCCTAATGGTACTATTTCATCTACTTCCACAATCGTAATATTTCCTGCCATCGCAACTAAAGAATTTGTATTTCTAGCACTTTTGTCAAATATTAAATTTCCAAAAGGGTCCGCTTTCTTGGCGTAACATATGGAAACATCAGCGGTTAATGCTGTTTCCACTAAGTATTTTTGTTCATTCAATTCAATCGTTTGTTTTCCTTTTGTCACTACATCACTATGAATACCAGTATCTGTTAAAATACCTGCGAGTCCTACACCGCCTGCTCTAATTCGCTCAGCTAACGTACCTTGGGGACTAAATTCGACTTCCATTAGACCGTCATGCATTAACTGGCCAGCGACAGGGTTAGAACCTATATGAGAAGCGATAAGCTTATTTACCCGGCCAGTACATACGAGTTTTCCTATTCCTATTGTAGGAAATCCAGCATCATTACCAATCAATGTAAGATTTTTAACTTTTGAATCTACAATTGCATTGATAATGGTAGGCGGGTTCCCAATTCCACCAAAACCGCCAAACATGATAGAGGTTCCATCCTTAAAAATAGTAATAATATCATCAATTTCTATTATCTTTCCAAAAGAATTGGCTACTTGTTTCATTGTTATACCCCCGATAACATTTCGCTTTCTAATTGTTTTAAACTTTTATCTAACAATGTAACTAAGTCGTCCACTTGCTTTTCAGTTATCGTTAAAGGAGGCGCAATGATAAATGCATCACCTCCGTTATTATCAATACCTGCATTTGCTGGATATATTAATAAACCGTTCCACTGAGCTATTTCAACTAATCTTTTGGTTACAGCTTTTTCGAAACTGAAAGGGTATTTTTTTACTTTATCAGCAACTAACTCTATTCCAATAAATAGACCCTTTCCTCTTACATCGCCAATTATTTTGTATGCATTTTTTAATTTTTGTAGTTTTTCAAATAAATAGTCTCCTATAATTGCTGCGTGTTCTACTAAATTGTTTTGCTCGATATATTGTAAAACTGCTAGTGATACAGCAGTTGATTGAGGATTGGCACTGTAAGTATGGCCACTCATAATAATTTTTGAACCTCTTAAAATAGGATCTATCACTTTATTACTAACTAAAGTTGCAGCAATTGGAGTATAGCCAGCACTCATTCCTTTTCCGATACAAATAATGTCGGGAACAACCTTCCAATGGTTAATTGCAAACATTTCACCAGTTCTTCCTATACCAGACATAACTTCATCTGCTATAAATAAAATGTTATAGGTATTACATATTTCTCTAATTTTTTCGTAATAGCCATCAGGAGGAGTGATGGCTCCTGCAGCAGCCCCTACAATTGGTTCTGCTATAAAAGCCGCGATGGAGTCTGGACCAACATCTAAAATAGCTCTTTCTAAATCAGTGGCACATTTTAACTGACAGTTAGGATAAGTATCCTCAAAAGGGCAACGATAGCAGTATGGTGGTTCAACAATTGGAGACTTTTCTAGTAAGGATTCAAACCTCTCTCTACGAGTCGTAAAACCTGATAGTGACAAGGCACCTATTGTAATACCGTGGTAACTATTCCATCTTGAAATAACTTTTGTTTTTTGTGGTAAACCGATCTCTTGCCAATGTTGTATAGCTATTTTCATAGCGGTTTCTATTGCTTCGGTCCCGCTATTTACGAAAAAGGACCAGTTTACATCTCCTGGGGAAATTTCCATGAGCTTCGTTGCTAACTTTTCAGAAGGTTCACTTGTAAATTGTGACCGATATACGAATGACACTTTACTCGCTTGGTCCATCATTGCCTCTATTACTGATTGAATATTATGTCCAATACTGGCAGTTACAGCTCCAGAGCAACCATCTAAATATTTATTTCCGGCTATGTCATATAAATATATCCCTTCACCATGGCTTATAACTGGATAGTCTTTATCTAATAATGGTTTTATTAAATAAGATGGCTCCATTTTACTTCCCCCCTCCATCTATCTACATTTTTTTGTACCTATATTATATGTATGTGTAATAAAACGTTTTCTTTCATTAAAAAACAGCTATCCCAAGTTTAGGTCAGCTGCTTTTTTCTTTCTTTTTCTTTCTCTTTTTCGGTTTGCTACTATTTCGGGCTTTTTCCCACTGTTCTCGATAAATTTCGTGGAGCAACTTCATTTCATAATCATTTTGGTTCATCCATTTTCCTCCTTCTTAATTTGTATTAGTATATACGTTTTTCTGTTTATTCATCATTTTAGTCGAACAATACAAAAAAAATAACTCCTTAGCTTTTCACTAAGGAGTTAATTTGGCATTACTTACAATAGCAAGAACCAACAATTATTAGTAGGATGAATAATACTACGATTAAAACGAAAGTATTACCTCCATGATAAGCTGGTGCTACAGCTGTCGGATAACCTCCACCACATGATCCATATGTGTAGTAACAGTAGTCGTGCATATTTGATCACTCCTGTTTTAAGTTTACATTGTAGACTATGTGTTAGGTTGTTGTCCCGTATGTGCGAATGCCCATTTTGTAAATGTATATTTAATTATTATTAGTAATTGAGTCTAATCGTTATTTTAAAAAGGGTTTAAGTTAACTATTTTTAAGAAAAAAGATTCTTATATTCGCCGTAACCTTCATCATCTAATTTATCAAAAGGAACAAAACGTAATGCTGCAGAGTTAATACAGTAACGTAGTCCACCTAAATGAACCGGTCCATCTTCAAAAACGTGACCGAGGTGAGAGTCTGCATCTTTACTCCTAACTTCGGTTCTTACCATTCGATGACTTACGTCAACTTCCTCTTTTATTTGTTGTTTATTAATCGGTTTTGTAAAACTTGGCCAACCGCAGCCTGCATCATATTTATCTAATGAACTAAAAAGAGGCTCTCCAGAAACGATATCTACATAAATCCCGTTTTCTGTATGGTCCCAATATTCATTACGGAACGGTGGCTCTGTTCCATTATTTTGGGTAACTTCATATTGCATTGGTGATAGTATTTCTTTTAATTTGCTGTCCTTCTCCTCATCTTTCCAATGCTGTTTAATAAAAGCATCACGACCAGAGCCAACACGATACATTTTATAGCGAAACTCATTCTTTTTATAGTAATCTTGATGGTAATCCTCTGCTTCATAAAATACCGTTGCAGGTAATATTTTCGTTACTATCGGCTTATTAAATCTTCCGCTATGTTCTAAAGCTTGTTTTGATTGTTCGGCAACTGTTTTTTGTTCTTCGGTATGATAAAAAATCGCAGTTCGATAACTATCGCCTCTATCATGGAATTGCCCGCCTTCATCCGTTGGATCTATTTGTTGCCAAAATAATTCAAGCAATTTTTCATATGAAAATAATTGTTCATTATATGTAATTTGTACTGCTTCATAGTGACCTGTTGTTTCAGAGCAAACTTCTTTATAAGTAGGGTTTTCTTTATGGCCGCCTGTGTATCCAGATACAACTTTTTCAATTCCAGGTTGCTCATCAAATGGTTTTACCATACACCAAAAGCATCCACCGGCAAATGTCGCTAATTGTAAATTCTTTTCACTCATTTAAAATCCCACCTTTATCCTTCTAATGTTTCTTTGAATATTATAACAATCTTTTTCTATAATGCCTAAATGTTTGTTCTTATAAACCAATCTGTTATCTATAAAAAATAGACAGGGTATGTTAAAATGTTCCGTACAGCTCTTAACGTTAACGGGAGGTTTTTATTAGAAATGAAGAAAAAAGTAGAAGTTTATGTTCTTTCAGGCTTTCTCGGAAGTGGAAAAACGACATTATTGAAACAAATAATCGAAGCGGAAAAAGAAGCAGGAAGACAAATAGCGGTAATTATGAACGAGTTAGGCAAAGTATCAATTGACTCTGATCAAGTTCCAAATGATACGCCATTGTCTGAACTTTATGATGGTTGCATTTGCTGCACTATTCAAGATAAATTAGAATCAACTTTTCAAGAACTTTTATTAAAAGAGCTTGATGCTATTTACATAGAAACAACAGGTGCAGCCCATCCAATAGAAGTAATCGATACGATACATTCTCCAGTTTTTGCAAACAAAATTGAATTAGCTAGCTGTATAACTTTGTTAGATGTTTTTTCTTGGAAAAATAGAAATAATTTTTCTATTCAAATACAACAATTATTAAAAGAACAATTAAAACATGCTGACCTTATACTTATTAATAAAACAGATTTACTTTCCGAGTCAGAAGTATCATCTATTCTTTTTGAAATTCAACAGATTAATAATAATGCAAAATATATCCTAACAACATTCGCAAAAATCCCTTCAAATAGTTGGAAGGGTTTAGACAGTGTTGAGCGTAAAAGTCATCATTCACTCCACGTACAAGAAAAATTAAATTTAAGAACTTTTGTTTATCAATTCACCCATGAGATTGATCTCGATGAATTTGAAAATTGGGTTAGAAATTTACCGGACAATATTTATCGAATTAAAGGTTATCTTAAATTTGAACATACATCAAGCATTTATTTATTTCAGTACTCATATGGTACACCGTTATATATAAAAGAAATTGTTAAAGTTCCTTTAAATTTAGTGTTAATTGGAGAAAACCTTAATATTGAGAAATTAACGAAAGGGTTAAATAATCTAGAAAATAAAAAATAGCAGCCTATAACTGCTATTTTTTATTTTGTTCTTCTTCTTTCTTTAATTGGTCATAGATGTTCTTTAGCTCAGTAATCGTATATTGGTCAAATGGTTTTCTCAGTTTAATTCCAACTTTACTAATATAGGAGATATAGTAATTTCTCACATAGTTCAAGGCTTTTGAAAGCTCATTACTCATAGTTTCACCGCCATTTTTAAACAAATTGTAAAGCTTGCTGAGGACATAAACATTAATTTTGTAAGCTGTTTTTACACGAATCTGTGTTAGCAATACATTAATTGTTAGATTTTCTAACATCACTTCAGACTTTTCTGTTAATTTATTTTATAATAGAAATAAGTTATGAGATTGGAAGTGAATTTGATGAATTTCGATGATAAATCATATAAAGAAAAGAAAGTAATTTCCATAGGCACTGTTAGGGAATTAACTGGATTATCTGAGAGACAAATTCGGTATTATGAAGAAAGAAAGCTTATTTTCCCGGCAAGAACTGCATCTGGCATTCGTAAATATTCATTTTTAGATGTTGAACGATTAGTTGATATAGCAAATCAAATTGAAGATGGGGTACAAACGTACGAAATAAGACAACAATGGAAAAAGAAAGAAAAGCAAAAAGAAGATTGGAAAAAACAAATGCTAAAAGGTCAATTACAAGCGCATTTTAAAAATTATGATGGAAAATAACTTTACGCAACGCTTTCACCAAATAAATAACCCTCGTCAATAGGATATTTTTTTCTTATGGAATAATTACTTAATATTTAACCCATATTAATTAAAAAATGGTGGAGGGTTTGACATGGCTGGACCTTATTTATGTCCGAATTGCAAAACAAATAGATCACGATTTAATATAATTGAACAAAAGGCGACGAGTGTAAAAATGGATCCAAAAACTGGAGAAGTTCTTAACGAGTTCTCCTCAGAAAATTTAGACCCCTTTCATTTAGCGTATAAAGGACCACAATACAAAGTTCAATGTGGAGCATGTGGGTTAATTGAAGAAGAAATTACATTTATTAAACGTGCACAAATGTAATGAAAACATCAAAAACATTCATCCTATTTACCTATTAGGTAAGTGGGATTTTTTCAGTGTCTTTTACTTAATTTCCAATTTCAGCAAGTTATTTATTTTTTTGCATATCCTTTATCATATAGAAAAATGATAAGGGGTGCTAAGATGCTTAAACGATATCATTATAGTGCATACGAGCGATACCAGCCGCATTATGTACCATTGTATCGTACGAAAAACCATGCTAATAATCTAACTTCCTATGTACGGTTTTTAAATGCTACACCAACTAGTGGTAGTGTAGATGTATATATAAACGACCAACAAGTCCTTCTCGAAAAAATGTTTAAACATAGTAGTCATTACATACCTTTACAGGAAGGAGAACAAAAGATTGATGTATACATTTCGAATACTAACCAATTACTTGCAAGCAGGATGATAAATATTAGAAAGAGCAATTGTTATACTTTATCGTTGGTTGGTCTAGAAGAATTTGAAT
Organism: Sutcliffiella cohnii; assembly: GCF_002250055.1. NCBI lineage: Bacteria > Bacillati > Bacillota > Bacilli > Caryophanales > Bacillaceae > Sutcliffiella > Sutcliffiella cohnii. The sequence continues at coordinate 2,216,490 of NZ_CP018866.1, read as the reverse complement.
TACTAAAAAAAGTTGATAGTTTATACACACAACCTGGGGAGTCCCAGTTACGTTTTGTACATTATTCTCCATTATCCCCTAGTATTGATGTAAAAGTTGTTTACGGAGATATTATTTTCCCTAATTTAAGCTACCGAGAGACAACACAATATTTAGCACTAACACCGATGACAGTTGATTTAAAAATAATAAACACAAATACAAAAGAAGTTATAATGGAATTAAATAGGGTTAACCTTAGAGCGAATGCGAGCTATACGGCAATAGTAATACCGCCAATTGAAAACAGTAATAAAGTTGATATACACTTTTTAAGTCCTTAATTTTTATTACATTATTTTTTTATCAGTAAATAAAAATATCAAAAAGGCTTCTACAAAGTAGATGCCTTTTTGATATTTATCTTTCTTAATTAGCACCAAGCAGCACCAACAATAATTAAAAGAATGAATAGAACTACGATTAATACGAACGCGCTACCTGCACCATAACCAGCACCTGCAACAGCTGGTCCGTAACCGTATGTTGGACAGCAACCCCAACCCATAGCTTTCACCTCCTTTAAAGTGATTGTTTATATATAGGAATACTGGTTAGAATCTTAAAATACCAGCACCCACAATTACTAATAAGATAAATAGAACAACAATTAACGCGAATCCTGTACCATATCCTCCAGGAGCACCCATGCTGTACACCTCCCCCTCTTTCCTAGTACTTAATGTATTCATTTAACCTAGAATGGGAAAGGCGAATGCCTATATAGGTAAAAAAAAACTAATTAATTCGTTGTGCATTTCTCAAGAACAAAAGCGTAGGCGCTTCGAACAGGCCTGTAAAAAAAGATTGTTCTGGTAGGAGATAAAGGAAACGCTCTGGCAACTGCGTTGAGTCGATGTTGACTTATCGTACTTCGGATATGGGAAGTTTGATAGGGCTTAGGCACCGGAGCTAGACGTAACAATATACTTCAGGAGTTATCCATAAATTTTTCAGTGTTATAATTTCCTTAGCAAAAAAAATAGACTGCCACAAAGGCAGCCTATTCAACAGGCACAAATAATTGAAAAACAAAATTATCTTGTTCTAAGTTAATATCGACGAATTTAACTTTTGTATCACTCGTTAAATGGAGATCATTTAATGAAACATAAATAGTACTATCCGATGGGTTAATATAAACCCATTCAGGTAAAGGATAGTTATCTGCCACATATTTTAATACCATTGAAACAGGTACTTGTAATCGACCAATTGACATAGAATCTTGAACTAGTAAGACGTCGCCATTTTCTTGTACTTGAGGGTCAAATGTCATCGTGAGCGGTATTTCTCTTTCAAATACTTTCATTTCTCCTCTAAGCTCCACCATATTTGTTAAAACAACTTCGTAATTTAACGGACGTTTCGTTTCTTTTTGTAAATAGTAGCTAATTAATTGATTTAAGTCATCTTTATTAGATTTTATAGTGAAACCAACTCTTTTTCTACTGTCATCATTATAATTAGTCTTAAAACGATTTTCTTTCGGAAGAAATACTAAAAGTAATACAATGGAACTAATAATAATATTTAGTGTTAATAGTGCAATGAAGCCGAATTTCCAAGTTAATATTTTTTGTAACATTTGTTGCCACTACTCCCTCTCTAACTCTTCCTCTCTAATGACCGTATTCTCTAACATTTTAATCACACGTTCGCCTATTAATCTATACCCATTTTCATTAGGATGAAACTGATCATCATAGAGAAGGTCTTCTTCAGGTTGTAAAAAGATATCTTGTACTTGGATAAATTGGATATCATTAAATTGATTTAATACAGAAATGCTCGTATCATTCCAATCGGTAACAACTTGATTAAATTCATCTATCTCCTGAAAAAATTGATAGAACGGATTGAATAAGCCTATTAAATAAATCGTTGCATTTTCGTTTATACTTCTTGTTTTTTCAAGTACTTCCGTTAATCTTGCACCGTATAATTGTTGTTCTTTTTCAAATAAAGGGAAAGTAAGTGATAAGAAATTTTCCCGAATAACTTTCATTAAGTCATTTCCACCAATTGTTATAAATATAACATCTGCATTTTGTAGTGATGATTGTATTTCCTCATTTTCTAACCTTGCTAATAAATGAGTTGTTCGATTCCCCTTCACACCTAGGTTCGTCTCTTTTACATTGTCTATATATAGCTTATCTTCATAATACTCTTTTATATAACTTGTATAACCACCATTATTCGTTCGGTCCCCTATCCCTTCTGTTAATGAATCTCCAAAAAAGACAATGGAATAAGTTCTATCGAAAAATTGAATTGGTACATCTTCTTTTTCAATAATTGCTATTTCTTTTTGTTTATTTTCTTCTAAATTTTCTATTCTGTTTCTTTCGAAGAAACTATCTTTAAATAATTCTTTCTCGGGAATCGTATGTTTCCGTTCATGGGCATTATTATACACGATACTCGTATTTGTTGCGTTATTAAGCTGACAACTTGTAAAGAGGCTAAGGACAAATAAGGGTAACAACCATACGAGAATTCGTCGTAACATTTATATCACCCTTTATCATTAATTTTTTATATTATAGCATTTCCATCGTATGAATGACACTTTCACGATGGTAAAAAAACATAAAAATCGTTCTTTTAATAAACAATATATTATAAATAGAATAAATGTTTTTAAAGGAGACAACTAAATGAAGAAAAAAGATGATGAGATTTTAGCATGTAATCAAGAGGTTTCTAAGGAATTATTTCAGAAGGAATTAGAGGTTATAGTAACAGATGGGATAGAAGCAGCGATGGAACAAGAAGAATTAGAAAGAGAGTGACATAAAATGAATTTTATAGCAAGAATAAAGGATGCTCTATATAGAACATCCTTTATTCGTTAGTAAGTATTTGTATATGATCTAATATTTCTTCGTACGGAACATCGATACCATCATAGCTCTTAACGATGATACCGTTTTGATCAATCAAATAAAAACTAGTCCCATGTATAACTTCAGCGTGTGGATCGTTTTTAGGCTTAACAACCCACGTTTTAAAATTTTTCTGTCCAAACTCTTCAATATATTTTTGAGAGTAACCCGTAATGAAATTCCAATTGTTAAAGTCCGCATCAAATCTTTCTGCAAATTCCTTTAATGTATCCGGGTCATCACGTTCTGGATCTACTGAAAAAGATAAAAATTGAACAGGTAATTGTTGTTCAGCTGCCATTGCTTGTAATTTGGACATGTTTGCTGTCATCGGAGAGCAAACTGTTGTACAATTAGTAAAAATTAAAGTCGCTACTGTAATATTACCTTTCATATCTGACAGTCCGAAAGGCTCATTATCTTGGTTAATGTGCTCAAAATCGGCAAGTTCCCAATTTGTCGCGTTTGGAATTTTGTTAGTGCCACAAGCTGTTAACAATAATAGAAGAGCAACTATTAAAAATGCAATTATTTTATTTTTCTTCAACCTTTTCACCTACTAAATAGTTATGCTACAACAATAGTATCAGAATAGACAATAAAGGTATAGTAAAGAAGTTGTTTTTCAAAATTTCCTCGATTATTGTTAACAGTTTCTTCACATTAGAAAACTTTTTATCTTGTAAAATTTAAAAAGTTGTTTTTTCTTCTATGTTAACATCACTAGTAAGTACTCTTATCACATCGTTAATGAAAGCAGGATAATTATAATTTAACCCTATCCGGTGAACTGGGTAATCTGCTAGTTGTATCATTTGTCTAAAATCTCCAATTGTTTGACCGAAAGATTCACCGATATTAACGACAACTTTCACCGGTCTAGTTTCGTAGTACATTTTATCTTCATTAATAATTGCCCATAAGGTAATTAGGTCGTGCAACGGTGCTCCTTCAATAGTCGGGATATGAGCCTTATAAAATTGATAATAATAATTTAACATCGGCTTTATGATCTTTCCTATTTCGGTTTGTTTTAATTGGTTTTGTTTATCAATAAAATTTATCATCTCGGGTGTAATTATAGCACTTTGTGTAACATTTAAAGGAATTATTGTAATATTACGTCCATAAGTTAACACAATGTTAGCTGAGTATGGATCGCCAAATATGTTAGCTTCGGCAATTGGGGTAACGTTTCCAGGAAAATTAAAGGCACCTCCCATTATATATAACTCTTTTACTTTAGCAACTGTATCTGGATATAAAATATAGGAGGTAGCTAATGAAGTTAATCGACCTGTATTCACAATAATTAAATCTTCATTATATTGTTCTATTAAATCATAAATTACATGAAAATTTTCGAAATCGTTCTCGAAATGGTTGGTTAAATCTGGTGGGATAAAACCACCAAACCCCTCTTCCCCGTGTATTTCTGGATAAAAGACATCTGATGTGCCTAACGCAGACCTTTCCGCTCCAGCAATTATCGGTATTTCATAACTTTGTGAAACCTCTTGTAAATACCGTGCATTTCTAAGTGCTGTTGACTTAGTAACATTTCCATAATCAGCTACTATTCCAACTATATCTATTTCATCTTCAAAAAACGCGTAAATGAGTGCCACGATATCATCTATGCCAAAATCACCAAAAAACAATACTTTTCTTCCCAATTAACATCCCCCCCTTAAACAATATATTATTTTACCTCGTAATCATTCATTTATTAGATTGGTCTTAATAAAAATAGACAAACGTACAAGCAACGACACTTGTACTAGAATACGGTAATAGTGTATTTGAATGAAGGAAGGAGGAAGAGCATGTCACACTATTATGGTATTTGTCAACGTTATCACGGAAAAGTAGTATCCATTTCTTGTAGAGATGGACGTAAACATGTAGGGAGAATAGTAAGAGTATCACCAAGGATGGTTTATATTCAACCTACTGGTGGGGTTCGTGGAGGATATGGCTATGGCTTTTACGGAGGATGGGGTTGGGGTTATCCAATTGGGATACCTCTAGCATTTATAACTGGTGTTGTTTTAGGTGGTTTACTGTTCTGGTAATTTTGAATTGTTTCTATGCCTATTCATTTAAATATTAATAGATGGTCAATTATAGAAGCAGGATATCCAAATATAATAAGTACTACAATCAAGATAAATGAAAAAGAGTAGTCTAACTACTCTTTTTTCATTTATCGTATGTAATTAACATGTTTATTCTGTGTAATACATAAAGCCTATAGCTCCAGCTCCAGTATGTGTCGCGATAATAGGTGTAGTGTGAGCAATTTCTATTTGTGAAAAGCCTGTTGCTTTAATAATTGACTCTTTAATGGCTTCGGCTAATGGCAATGCACTTGCGTGTGCAATTCCTACTCCCTTTATGACCTTTCCGGTTGTATCTTCTACAAATCTTTTTGTTAAAAACTTTACAATTTGTGAATGACTTCTAACTTTTGTTACAGGAGTATATACACCGTCATCGAGAGAAGCAATTGGTTTAATGTTTAACAGTGAACCAATTAACGCTTTTCCGCGACCTATTCTGCCACCTTTTACTAAGTTATCGAGCGTATCAACCGTAATAAACAATTGGGTTTTATTCCGTATTTTTTCTATTTGATTAATTATCTCTTCCTTTGTTTTTCCATCAAGAGCCATTTGAGCAGCTTCTACTACTTGGAATGAAAGAGCAAAAGAAATAAATCTAGAGTCAATTACTGTTACATCAGCTTCGGAAATATTAGCAGCAGTTTCTGCTGACGCAACAGTTCCACTCATTCCGCCAGTCATATGTATAGAAATAATAGAGCTTCCATCTTCACCTAGTCGATTGTAAACATCAACGAATTTACCTACAGAAGGTTGAGAGCTCTTTGGGAGTTCTTCCGAAGTAGCCATTTTCTGCATAAACTCAGGAGGGCTAATATCAATTCGATCTTCATACGATTCTTTATCTATCGTTATCGTTAAAGGAACAACCTCTATTTGTAAGCGACTTAAAATTGATTGTTCAATATCTACTGTAGAATCGGTTACTATTTTCACTTTTGACAAATTCTTCACTTCCCTAAATCAAATTCCGCTAATATAAAATGAATAAATATTTAATATTATATTTTCCATTCAATCTTATATTATTTCTTACCCAAAATAACAAAAAAAGAAACAGGCTTTCTTACCTGTCCCAATAGTAACATATTCAAAGATAATTATACATTACTTTTCATCTCGTCTTTTTGTACAATTTGGCAATATACTGGCCATTTTAGTACAGATTTTAAATATTCACGAAAAGAATAGTAGGCCTTTGGCGTAGTTTCTCTCATTATTTTAGTAAGAAAAATTTGCAGTTTTCCGGCTACCATAAAATGATACGTGCTATCGTCCTCCAATACTGGAATTTCTGTGACTTTTACCTTCTGTCCAACTTCATTTGTGAACTCTAGGCTTTTCCATAGCAAAATATCAATCCTCATTTTTTACCCGTTTGATTCCATTATACGATAAAGAATAAAAAATATAAATCGTTTTCAATTGACATAATGAGTCAAATTATTCGAAAGTCCCCTTCTTAATAATGTGTTTGTCTTTTATCATGACATTCCCTTTTGCTATTACAGACATAATAGTTAAATTTTTGTCTAATAATAGTAAATCTGCATCTTTTCCTTTCTGTATTTCTCCCTTATTGTTCAGCTTTAAGATTTTTGCTGGATTTTTAGTAATGACTGCGAGCGCTTGTTCTAACGGGATATTATAGTCAACTACCGCTTTTTTTACAGCTTCAAAAAGGGAACTTAATTTACCAACTTGAAGCCCAATGAGATCTCCATTTTCGTTAAATTCTGGCAAACTTCCTTGTGCATCAGAAGTAAATGTAATTTGGTCAAGAGATACACCTGCTTTCAACATTTCACTTAATGCAGTAGCACAACTTACTTCTCCATTTGAAAGGAAACGTTGAACGGTACTAGTCGTAAAATCTACATAACCTCCCTTTAAAGCCCAACGTACTCCCTCTTCAAATACTTCTCGATTACGATTAATATGAGTAGGATAAAATTGTGTAATAGGTATATCCGTTTCATCAACAACTTTTTCTAACAAGCTTAGTTTAGATTTTCCTGCTCCGACATGAATATTAACAATACCGCTTTTTCCTGAGAGCATCCCACCGATTCGTGACGCAGATGCAATTTTCGCCATCTCTTCAAATGTAGGCTGTGAAGAACGATGGTCAGCTATTGCGATTTCTCCACTTCCGATAATTTTATCAATTAAAATTAAGTCGTTCTCAATGGTGTCTGTTAATGTTTTCACAGGAACTTGATAAGAACCTGTATAAATATAACTTGTGATACCTTCTTCTTCTAACGCTCGACATTTTGCTAGTAAAGAAGCCATTGTTCGAGTAGTGCCGTCTGTCCCGATTACTCCGACAACAGTTGTTATCCCACTAGTCGTTGCGTCAGTTAAGGTCGTTTCTGGAGTTCTAGTGCGATAGCTTCCTTCTCCACCGCCTCCCATTATATGAACATGTGCGTCAATAAAACCAGGAACTAAATATTGGTCAAAACCATTAATAACTTCTATTTGAGCACAGTTCGATTCAACTATTATTTCTTCTTCAACAGCTTCAATTTTTCCTCCAACAATTAATACATCTTTTTTTCCTATGTATGAAGGCGTATATACGTCAGCACCTTTAATAATTTTAATCATAACTTTCCCTCTTTTCAAAAAATTGACTGTAAAAATAAACTCGCCTAGTGACGAGTTTATTTTAATTGTTCTATTACATTTTGTAATTGTACCGCTAATTCTTTTGAATCAATTTTCCCTTCAGGTAAAGTGATCGGTTCTCCAATTACTACTGATACGTTCCCTGGTTGAAAGCCCCATTTACTCTTTTCCATTATAACGTAGGAACCAGAAATTTTGATTGGGACAATTGGTACTTTACTATCAATTGCTAGACGTAAACCACCGGTTTTAAATTCATTCATCTTCGAACCTTTACTTCTTGTACCTTCAGGAAATAGAACAATTGAATTACCGGCTTTCATTTTCTCAACACCGTCTCTTATCGACATTATCGCCTTTCTTCTGTCAGTGCGGTCTAAAAATACACATTCCATCACTTCCATCCAACGGGAGATTAGCGGGATTTTTTTTACTTCAATTTTTGATATAAATCCAAATGGTTTATTTATATACCCTAATAAAATTGGTACATCAAAGTTCCCTTGATGGTTACTAACGAGTAACACTGGTCCAGGTGGAATATTATCTTCGCCAGAAACGGACACTTTTGTACGCGTTAGTTGAACTAAATTTTTAGCCCAATTTTTTGGTAAACGATGTGTAATTTCTCTTTTCTCTTCTTCTGTTAGAGTATGTGGTAATTTTTTTAATTTCTTTAAAGTAGGTAAACTGTAAAGTAAATACCCAAAAAAGAAAATAAACCACCAAACTGTTCTTAATAAGGACATAAATGTTACTCCTTAATGGCTGTTTCTTTTATAAACTTGAAAATAATAATCGTAAGGGTTTTTCTCATTTTTCGGCCCTTTTTCTTCTGATATTAAAGACCAGTTACTTATATCTATAGGAGGAAACAAAGTATCTCCTTCAAACTCTTCATCAATATAAGTAATAAATAAACGATCAGCTATTGGCATAGCTTGTTCAAAAATGGAAGCGCCCCCTATTACAAAACAGTCTTCATTCCACTTTTGTATTTCATCAATGGAATGAATCACTTCACATCCGTCAACGTTATAGTCTTTTTGTTTTGTTACGATAACGTTTCGTCTTCCCGGCAAAGGTTTACCAATTGATTCGAAAGTCTTTCTTCCCATAACGATAGTAGACCCCATCGTTATTCGTTTAAAATAAGCAAGATCTGCAGGTAAGCGCCAAGGTAAATCATTATCCTTACCGATAACTTTATTTCGGTCATACGCTACAATAAATTGAATCATACGCTTACTACCCCTTTAATATGTGGATGTGGATCGTAATCCTCTAGTGTAAAATCTTCAAACTTATAATCAAAAATCGATGTTACTTCTTTATTAATGTTCATTTTTGGAAGCGGTCTTGGTTCTCTTTCCAACTGTAATTTTACTTGGTCAATATGGTTCGTATATATATGAGCATCCCCTAATGTATGAACAAAATCTCCTGGTTCTAGATCGCAAACTTGCGCCACCATTAAAGTAAGTAAAGCATAAGAGGCAATATTGAAAGGAACACCTAAAAATACATCAGCTGAACGTTGATACAATTGACAAGATAACTTACCGTCTGCTACATAAAATTGGAACATTGTGTGACATGGAGGCAATGCCATGGAATCAACATGTTCAACATTCCATGCACTTACTATTAATCTTCTAGAATCTGGGTTTGTTTTAATTTGATGAATAAGATTTGTAATTTGATCGATTGATTCGCCAGTTGAAGTTGGCCAAGAACGCCATTGGTAACCATAAACTGGACCTAAATCACCATTTTCATCTGCCCATTCATTCCAAATTCTAACACCATTATCTTTTAAGTAAGCTATATTTGTATCCCCTTTTAAAAACCAAAGCAATTCATGAATAATAGATCGTAAATGAAGCTTTTTAGTAGTGACTAGAGGAAAACCTTCTTGTAAATTAAACCTCATTTGGTATCCAAATGTAGAAATTGTCCCCGTTCCTGTCCGGTCTTCTTTTTTTGTTCCATTTTGTAAAATATGTTCACATAAATCTAGATATTGTTTCATTTCATTCACCTTTCATCACATTACTTAATTCATTATTATATTCTATCAAAAAAAAGCATCTCGCAGTAGACGAAATGCTAATTAATAATAAATAGATAAATTCATAGAGTTTTTAATATTAGTAGAATCTTCGAAAAATTTATGTGTTAAAGGGGCTAAATTAAGTAAATGTTCGTTTGTTTGTTCATTTAAATAGTACATCGCAAATGTTTCTGCAAAATACTCCTCTATGAAATGTAAAAAATAAGTTTGATTAGGAAATAAGATGGGCGCCTCTTTTTTCCATATTTTAATAAAATCTTCGTTATATCTAACGTTACCATAAACGAAACGATCAATAGAATGAGCTAATTCGTGTAATTCCAAATTAATTGAACCGTGACCTTGACCTATATTACTATGGCCAATTTTTGCAAGTACTAATTTGGAACCGCCTATACCAGGTACATCATCCCACGTGGGTCCTTGTGAACTGTAGCCACGGGGCTTCGTTCCTTTTAAATGTTCGAACCCTTTCACCTCTGTTAAAGATCCTTCAAATAGGTAAAGCTGAACATGCTGTTGGACGAGAGAAAATAATATTGTTTCTGGAATAACAGAAATGGTAGTTATCATTTTAGCTGTTTCTTCATAGGAAAACTCTGATGGTGGAAGTAATATAATTTTATTTAATAACTCTCTATTTGGAACATCTTCTAAAAGGAGGTTTAATTGACTAGATGGATAATCTTTTAATGAAATAGCATCAACACTCGCGAATGCTTTCCAAAGAGCTGGTAGTAAAAGTATCGAAGTTAAAAATAAAATAGTACTAGTTCGTTTCCACATGATGATCAGCCCTATCTGTATAAATTAATGGGTTGTTGTTTTTTAAATTATCAGAATAATATACATTATATCACAAAACTATTAAATTGTACTCATTTTTGTAACATAATTTTAATATTTTAATATAGTTACTGATAAAAAACATAAAAAAAACAGTTTGCTTTTAATACAAACTGTTTCTCACATTATTAGCTCATCCATTTAGGAGGAGTGTTTTTTGACCAAAAGATACTACCTAAAGTATGGTGCATTTGGAAATCGTCGTGATGTGTATGATAATGAAAATTAAAATAATATCCATCTAAAGGAGGGTGATCCTTTCTTACATGGAAACGAATAATATCTTTCCCTGTTAGGCTATGATAAATATGAAAGATTTTTTCGCTATGGCCACCTGAAGGGCTTTCAGAAATTACTAGGTTTTGTAATTCTTCTTCGGGATACTGTTCAGTTAATTGAGATAATACGTATTCAATTTTAGGTAAAATAACATCATTAAATTCATCTTTAATAACTGGTCCAATTTTACTTCCGAACTTCTCGTATGATTGATTTAATGCTTGATTAGTAACTTGTTGTAAAAAAGCTTCTTTCGTATGTAACTCATGTTTTATTTCAATACGGTCATTAGTATAACTATTTAAAGATTGTTCATTATTATTATCATCAGCTAATAAATAAGCTGGTGGAGCCACCATTCCAAATGTTAAGGTCGTTATTAGGATGACTAGTGATTTTTTTAGCCATTTGGGCATAATAATCTTCCTCTCTATAAAACTATTAAATTTTTCTATCATGTATAAATGTTTTGTTTTGTTGTATAATATGATTATACCATAAATATTCAGACATTTTTACATATAAAAACAAGAAAAGGAACTTTCTTAAATTCTTCATATTTTATGTTCATCCTTTTCCTTTTTTTTGATAAAATGAAATGAATAATACATACTGGAGGTTCACACTATGTTTGAAACAGTTTTAGTTGTTGCATGTTTTATTACACTTGGATACTTTATCTTTTTAGGAGTAACAGACTAAAAAAAGCTCGCATGTATAATGCGAGCTTTTTTAATGCTTACTAGATATTTAAGTTTATAATTGATTCCTGCAATTGCATCCATTTCAAGTTAATGTTTCTTCGGTTTATTGCGACTTGATGATTTCTCAACTGATCCTGTTTCTTCCATTGTTGTTCCTTGTCCTTCAACTTGAGAGCTAGATAGACCTGTTTTAGCTGGATTTTTCTTTCGTTTAGCCACTGTAAATCACCTCCACCTTTTTAACATGTCCACTCTTTATTTTTCCAAAACACCGAAGTGAAATTTAGCTGTTTTTCTAACTTGTACTTGAAAATTAAACTTTTTAAAGTGGTCACTTTTCCAATGATCTTTTAACACAACTCTACTTTTGGCAACTCTATAGGCTTCATTTATAGTAAGTTCGGTTAGACCTTCATAAATTGCGACACTTTTTAGCGGAAGGATCCCTTGTGATTCCTCTATCGTTTCTGTAAACATTGGATCAAAATAGACAACATCGTAACTATTACTGTCCAAAGTTTGTAAATACTCTTTATGATCTGTTGTTACGACTTGAACTCTTTCCATCGCTTTTACTAAAGCTTCATTCTCACTTGGCCACGTTTTTAATCCTTCTTGAACAATAAATGCTACGGTTCGGTTTCCTTCTAACCCTGTTACTTTTCCATTTTTCCCAACGATATAACTGGCGATAATGCTATCAGAAGCGAGTCCCAGAGTGCAATCTAGGAAAGACATGCCATTTTGCAATTTTGTTACTTCTAAAAATGGCTCTGTCTCACCTTTTATTAGTCTTTTTAAACGAAATGCTGCTGAGTTTGGATGGAAGAAGATTGGTTCTTTTTTACCTAACTTAAATAGTTCAAGTCTTTCTTTCCCAACCACTATTATATCTTCGTTATATTTGTTATGAAGTGCTTCGATAGACAATTTATTTCGATTGATGTATTTAAAGTTGTGATGGAGAGCCAATTGTTTCGCTTTTTGAATATAAGTTTCATCTGTTCGTCCAGCTGTTGTTATGTACATATGATAACTCCTTTTTAAAAGGATTAACTTGAAAATAGAGAGTGTTTTGAGTTAGTCCGTTGCACTTCGCTGCAGACACTTGCTTTCCGCGGGGAGATGTCTAGCTCCAACGCATTGGCCCTATCAAACTTCCCAGTCCGTCCGTACGATAAGTCAACATCAACTCAACTAACGTTTCGTTGTGTTTCCTTTATCTCCTACCGGACTGCTCCAGTTTGTACGGGCCAGATCGATGCGCTTACGCTTTTCGTGGAGTCGAGCCTCCTCGGCTTCGCCTGTGGGGTCTCGACCTTCCCTCTACATCCCGCTGGAGTCAAGTGTCTTCCGCTCCGTTCCACTCACGGTTCTAAATCTAGGAAGGCAAAATATTATAGCAGTTTAACACCGAACCGCTTATTTCATTCTCCATGGTGCAAGATATACCTTGTATGGTGTCCACCTTTAAGGATTTTTTTATATTACAAACTTCAATATAACAAACTACCTTGTATCTTTATAATACAAGGTAGTTTGTGAATGCTTATTGAATTTTATATTTATTCTTTTAGTTTTGCAATTTTTCTAGCAATGTTTTTCAAATGCGTTTAATAAGTTATTCATAATATCTTCCATTGGGAATGATTCAATGTCGTGGCGGTGAATAAAATGTACCACTTCTTTTCCTTTTAAAATTGCCATGGAAGGAGAGGATGGTGGGATATCACCGAAATACTCTCTCATTTTTGCTGTTGCGTCTTTATCTTGTCCTGCAAAGACTGTAACTAAATTGTTCGGTGTTTTTTCAGCTTGAACTACTGCTTGAGTTGCTGCAGGGCGTGCTAATCCTGCTGCACAGCCACAAACTGAGTTTATAACAACTAATGAAGTGCCAGTTGTATTCTCCATGTAATTAACAACATCTTCTTCCGAAGTTAGTTCTTTAAAGCCAGCTGTTGTTAGCTCTGTTCTCATCGGTTTGACCATTTGCTTCATATATTCATCATATGCATTTGACATTAGTGTTTCCTCCTTTAGTTGTTTCTTTCCGTCATTTGTTTCCATACTGAACCTTTTGCTTCTTCTCCGCCTTCAATGCGTTCAATTGCCATTTTAACTTGCATACTTACTTCGAATTCAGGATCATCTTCTGCTTTTCTTAAAGCTTCTAGTGCAGAATCATCTCCAACTTCATATAGGAACATTGCTGCACGCCAGCGGACTAGTTTATTTTTATCCTGAAGGGCTTCTATCATTGCCGGAATTGCCTTTTCGCTACCTATATCAGACAAGCAATCTCCTGCCGTTCTACGTACTGTAACTGTTTTATCTTTTAATGCTTTATATAATAATGGTAAAACTTCTTCTTTTTCTATCATTCCTAAGTACACTGTCGCTAATCTGCGAATGGACGCCTTTTCATCATCTAAAGCTTTCGCTAATACAGGAATATCCGATTCTCCAGGGTCCATTTGATCTAATGCGCGGTATCGTTCTGACCAATCTGGATTATTTAACATATCCCCCGTTACTTTATAAGACTCTCGTTTCACTATTTTTTCTGTACTATGAGCTTGTTGTAACAGTCTTTGCAATCTTTCAGGTGGATACGCAGCTGAAAGCTCCTCCACTATCTCCGTCCCTACTGCTTCTAAGTCACCATATCTTATACCGTGTTCTTTCCACTCTCGTTCTAGGACGACATTTTCTTCCTTACTTTGTGCTTCTAAAATTGCTTTAGAAAAGATATCAGGAAGACCTACACGCTTTTCTTGTTCACCGTCTGTTAATTTAACTTGCATAGGAATTTCGTGAAACATTTGAACAAATACTTTTACTTCCCCAAATCCCTCAGATGGATTATAAGAAGCATTTTCTTTTTCGGAAACTTGTTCTTCACCGAATAATGCACGAACTTCCAAAAGGATATTTTTCCAATCGAAGCGTGCATTTCGCTCTACTGCCAAAAAGTCGGCGACATGGTAAACGCCTTTTACGCCTTCAATATTTAGTATATTTTGAATAATTTCAGGTGCTTCTGTACGGTTGTCTTTCGTATAATTATTTCTCGTACCGAACGGTAATTCTTTATCTAATAACACTTTCATCGTATTAGGACTTGGTGTCGGCTCTATTGCTTTTATATTCATATAGCTGATCTCCTTACTTTTTTTCTTTCATCGTATCATAGAGAGATATTTTTCACATTTATATTGCTTATTTTGACCCTGCTTTTTGTGCTTGAATCGCTTCTACTTTTTCTGAAAGCTCTTCCCAACGTTTCATAAGGGCTTCTAATTGTTCACTTTTCATATTTTGACTTTCCATTAACTCACTTATCTTTCCGTAATCACTACCTGCTTTTTCAATCTCCTTACTAATTCTTTCTAATTCTATTTCTAGATCTGCTATTCTTTCTTCTATAGTCTCCCAATCTTTTTGCTCTTGAAAAGAAAGTCTCAATTGCTTCTTTTCTAGTCTAATTGGTTGTTCAACCGACTTTACTGCCTCTTTTTTTTCTAACTGCTTTTTAGCCTGTTGTTCGAGTAGGTAATCACTATATTCGCCGAAGATTCTTCGAGCAGTACCACTTCCGTCTAGTATAAGGAGCTCTGTAACGACTTTATCTAAAAAGTATCGGTCATGTGAAACAGTTACTACGACTCCTGGGAATTCTTCTAAATATGCCTCTAATATCGTTAACGTTTCTGTGTCCAAATCGTTCGTAGGCTCGTCTAGTAATAATACATTTGGCTGGCTCATTAATATTTTTAATAAATATAATCTTTTCTTCTCTCCACCTGATAGTTTTCTAATTGGGGTTCCGTGAGAGTGTGGTGGAAATAAAAACCGTTCTAACAATTGTGAAGCACTAATCATTTGCCCGTCCTCTGTATGGACTACTTCTGCTTCCTCTTTAATGTACTCGATAATACGCTGTTCCCCATTCATATCTTCTTGTTCCTGGGTGTAATAACCAATCTTAACTGTCTGGCCTTTTTCCAACTCTCCAGCCGATGGTACAAGTTTACTTGCTAAGACATTAAGTAATGTCGATTTCCCTGCGCCATTTGGACCAACAATTCCAATTCGGTCTTTTTGTTTTAATAATAAATCTATGTTTTTTAATATTACTTTATTGTTAAATGTAACAGAAACATCTTTTAGTTCTAATACTTTTTTTCCTAAACGTTGTGTACCTGCAGTTACCATCTCTAGTTGAGTTTTTTCGTTATTCACTTTCACATTCTCTTCTAATTTTTCAAAGCGTTGGATACGAGCTTTTTGTTTTGTAGTTCTCGCTTTAGCACCTTTTCGCATCCATTCTAACTCTTGCCGATATAAACTTTTTTGTTTTGTTTCAGTTTTTTCGAGTTCTTCCATTCTTATGGCTTTAGCTTCTAAATAACTTGCGTAATTACCTAAATAAGTATAAAGATGGCCATTATGTAATTCAAATATTTTCGTTGTTACTTTATCTAAGAAATAACGATCATGCGTAACGAGAAGAAGAGCACCCGTAAATTTATTTAAGTAATCCTCTAACCACATGATGGTTTCAAAGTCTAAATGGTTTGTTGGCTCATCGAGAATGAGTAGATCTGGATTTTGTAGTAATGTTTGTGCTAATGCTACTCTTTTCTTTTGCCCTCCCGAAAGCTGACCTACTTTAACAGTAACGTCCTCTATACCTAGTTTATTTAAAACAGCTTTTGCGTTTGAACTATGGTCCCACGCATTTAAACTATCCATTTGTTGTTGATAATGCATTAAATCACTTTGAATCTTCTCGTTCATAGGATCTTCTTGAATTTTAGAAAGACATGATTCATAAGATTTTATTATGTTATTTATTGATGTGTTTTCATCAAGAACTTGTTCCATTATTGATAGATTTTCATCTAGATTAGGTTTTTGAGATAAGAAAGAAATTTTATAGTCTGATGAGGTTGTAATTGTCCCTTCATCCGCACTTTCTTTACTAGCAACAATTTTTAAAAATGTAGACTTTCCTGTTCCATTAACTCCTATTAATCCAACTCTTTCTTTTTCTTGTATGCTAAATGAAACATTATGTAATAATTGCTTCTCTACGTATATTTTTGATATGTTTTCTCCAATAATCATTTTCATAACTTTACTTCCCACTCCCTATGAAATTCCGATAAAAATAGCTTAAGAAAATCATGTCTTTCTTTTGCTATATTTCTTGCCGTATCAGTATGTAATGTATGTATTAGTTTAACTAGCTTTTCATAAAAGTGATTTATAGCAGTAGATTTTTCATTTCGATATTGTTCATATGACATTTCATCTCTTACTGGAATGTTTGGGTCATACATCGCCTGTCCTTTTGCACCTGAATACATAAACGTTCTAGCTATTCCTATTGCACCAATCGCATCTAAACGGTCTGCATCTTGAATGATTTTCCCTTCTACCAAATCCATTTGCATACCGTTTCCGCCTTTGAACCCTACATTTTCAATAATATATATAATTTGTTGTATGTATTCGTCTTGATATTGTAAAGATTCAAGCAGATCGATAATTTCTCGTTTTGCATTTTCTTTATTTTTCACTAATTTTTCATCTAAAATATCATGTAATAAAGCTGCAATTTCTACTATTTCAATGTTTACATTTTCATTTTTGGCAATATGAATGGACATCTTTCGCACACGATCAATATGATACCAATCATGTCCGGTAGTATCATGACTTAATTTTTGTTGAACAAAACTTTCTATATGTTGAATCACGTTTCTTTTCCTCCAATATTGATTTCTCAATTATTTTAACATGGAATAGATTGTATAGCACATTTTTGGCAATGTTTTAGGTAGAAGCATACTATATGAAAAAACGGAGGAGTTATCATGTTTTGTAGAAATGTTATCGGTACAGCTTGGTTAGGGACTCACGTAGTTGTCATTCGTTGTTCTTACCCACAGTTAGATTTTATTCATCTTTCAAGTAGTGACCATGCACCGTTAGAACCAGTATCAAAGTCATGCGCAGAAACATTATCGAGATTTTTAAGTATAGGTTACAAGCTTATCGGAGCGTATCCAATGAATGGCGAAGTAATATTTGTCTTAACATATGTATAAGTTCAGTAGAAACGTGCCTAATGACTGTGTTTTTTGCTACAATAACTCACTTATTTTAGATAAGAAAAAAAGAAAAGTAACGCAAGCGTACTTTTCTTATTCGTTAAACCAAGCTAATCCTACTGTGTCTACTCCAGCATGAACGGAGATTGTTGTAGAAATAGGATAAGCGCCTACTTTAAGGTTTGGATATGTCTCTTTTATTTTTTGTTTAATAGAGAATGTTTGTTCTTCTTCGCGGCCATATAATAAATAAAGTTCTTTTACCGTACCTCGGTTAAATGCATCATCAAATAACTCCAGCATACGTTGAAACACTTTCTTTTCTGTTCTAACTTTTTCTGCAACATCCAGCTTTCCGTCTTTAATTGCAATGATTGGTTTTATTTGAAGTAAGCTACCTAACACTTTTTGAACACTAGTCATTCTTCCGCTTCGGTGTAGTTGCTCTAAACTCCCTATTAGTACATAAAGTTCTGACTTATTTACCATATCGTCTAGTTTTCTTTCCACTTCTTCTATGCTATGACCTTCATTTACAAGCTTAATTGCTGTTTTTAGCATAGCGGTTAATGGATAGGACAATGTTTTAGTATCAATTGTTGTCACTGGTATATCCACTAATTTTGCTGCTTGTTGACTAGATGAAACCGTTCCACTTAAATGGCTTGAAAGATGAATGGAGACGATTTGATCGTAATTTTGAGCTAATTGATTATACAATTCGGCGAATGTTCCCACGGATGGCTGTGATGTTTTAGGTGGAATTTCACTTTCTACTAATAATTTTTGAAATTGTTCTTTCGTAATGTTAACGCCATCTAAATACTCGTCTTCTCCAAAATAAATGACCATTGGAACTGTATATACATCAGGATGATTAGCAAGCTCCTCATCGATAAAAGCTGTACTATCTGTTACCCAAGCGATTTTCCCCATAATCTTCACTCCTTTTATATAATCACACATTAATTAGTAGTAATTTATATTATGTATTATTAGTACCAGATACTATAGTCTTATAATACTATATAATGAGTAGTTTGAGGAGAAAATTCTAAAAATATTTAAAAATATATTACATTTGTTTATGATACAAAAAATACCCACGATTAAGTGGGCATAGGTAAATTAACTATTTTCTTTTAAAGTTTCATACAATAAAAGAAGTATTTGACGAACGTCATCAATTGTTTCTTCAAAAATTAAATGGTCTAAATGTATAGTCGTTTTTAGTACATTTTCTTCAGTACCATTTACATATTGTATTACTTGATGAGAAATTCTCCATTGCATTCCCCATTTTCTTCTTAAATTTGCTTCCCAATCATTTATCGCTATGCTACTGTTAAGCGCTTGTTGAAAAGTTAATTGCATATAACAACCAGGTTTATCACCTTTAAGATGGTTAATCTCGATTGCTAATTGCTTTATGTCAGTCTGTAATGAAATTATGGCTGTTAAGCTCTGATCTACAGTTACTTCCATTCTAAATGTTCTCGACATTGTGGCTAAATCTATTAAATCTTTTCTGTCAATAACTTGAAGGTGTCCGTCTAAATCTAAATCATATAAATCACCTTCAACTACAACTTTTATATTGTCAAAAACGGTAGGATCAAACATAAATGACTCCTTAGAAAAGACCAACTGCTTTGCCGTTTTCGTCAATGTCCATTTGTAAAGCAGCAGGTTTTTTTGGTAAGCCAGGCATTGTCATAACATCGCCGGTTAATGCAACGATAAATCCTGCACCAATTGACGGTTTCAATTCTCTAATCAAAATAATAAATCCTTCTGGTCTTCCTAGCTTTTGTGGGTCGTCAGATAAAGAATATTGAGTCTTTGCCATACATATAGGCAAATGCGCCCAGCCTTCCCCTTCAAATTGTTGAATTTGCTTTTTAGCAGTGGAAGAGAGTTCAATATCTTTTGCTCCATATACTTTTTGAGCAATGGTACGGATTTTTTCTTCGATTGAAAGCTCTAAAGGATATAGGTGATTAAAACTTGTTTGTTTTTTTTCCATCACCTCGAGTAGTTTCTCTGCTAATTGTATACCACCGTCTCCACCTTTTTCCCATACTTGTGTTAACGCTACAGGTATTTCGTGCTGGTCACACCAAGTTTGCAAAAAGTCTATCTCAGCTTTAGTATCAGAAGTAAATTCGTTTATCGCAACAACATAAGGTAAACCGAACAGCTCAATCGTTTCTATATGTTTCTTCAAGTTCGTTACGCCATGTTGTAACGCTTGAACATTTTCTTCTGTTAATTTTTCTTTTTCTACTCCCCCATGCATTTTAAGGGCACGAATGGTTGCAACTATTACTACTGCTTCTGGATCAATTCCTAGGGACCTCGTTTTAATATTAAGAAATTTTTCTGCACCTAAGTCTGCTCCAAATCCAGCCTCGGTAACTACGAAATCTCCTAATTTTGCAGCCATTTTTGTTGCTAAAACTGAATTACATCCATGCGCAATATTAGCGAAAGGACCGCCATGTATAATGGCAGGAGTATGTTCAATCGTCTGGACTAGATTTGGCTTAAATGCATCTTTTAATAGCATTGTTAAAGCACCTTCTACTCCTAAATCTTTTACCGTTACTGGATTTTTATTGTAATCAAAAGCGACAACTATTTGTGATAAACGGTGTTTTAAATCATTTAAATCAGAAGCTAAGCAAAATATTGCCATTATTTCTGAAGCAACAGTTATATCAAAGCCGTCTTCTCTAGGTACTCCTTGGAAAGGTCCTCCTAACCCGATAACAACTTTACGTAAAGCACGGTCATTCATATCGAGTACTCGTTTCCAAATAATTCGTCTTGGGTCAATATTAAGGGTATTTCCTTGTTGAATGTGGTTATCAATTAACGCAGATAGCGCATTATTTGCTGTTGTGATAGCATGAATATCACCTGTAAAATGGAGATTAATATCTTCCATAGGTAGTACTTGTGAGTATCCGCCTCCAGTTGCTCCACCTTTCACACCCATAGTCGGTCCTAAAGATGGCTCTCTCATCGCAATGACAGCTTTTTTACCAAGCTTTGTTAGCGCCTGACCTAACCCTACAGTAACAGTCGACTTACCTTCCCCAGCAGGTGTAGGGTTAATCGCAGTGACAAGAATAACCTTCCCGTCCTTTTTATCCTTCAGTCTATTAAATATATTTAAAGAGAGTTTTGCTTTATAATGACCATAAGGCTCTAATTCATCATCAGTAATTTGTAACTCATTTGCGATTTCTGTTATTTTCTTCATATCACTATTTTGAGCAATTTCAATATCAGACGGGATCTTGATTTTCGCTTTTTCCATATGTATTCTCCTCCGCAATTTAACTTTAATCTACACCGTTATTTTAACACGTTCATTTCCGATATATCAGCAAATCTTTCTTATCCATAATACTTTATCAAAATAAAAGAACATGGTTAATATCCATGCTCAATACAATATCAGCTATTTTTATCTGAAAAGTATACTTCTTCATAAGGTTGAACAACTACAAAGCCATTTCCGCTAAATTTCATTTGAAGTGATTCACCACTACCTCGTCCGACTAATGTTTTTAATTGTATGTCTGTTACAAACTCTGGTTGTAAATTACCGGACCATGCTACTGTAGCATTTGGATCTGTATAAATTGGTTGACCAGGATAAACCATTAATGTTAACGGCTCGTAGTGAGAAGTAAAAGCTACTAGGCCATTTCCTTCTAGGTGAACATTAAATAAGCCTCCTGACAGTACTCCTGCAATTCTCCTCATCAGCTTAATATCCCAATGTAATCCATCTTCAAAAGCTAGTAAATCGTTACCGTTTATATAAATACTGTCTCCTGCTAAATCAACAATCGTTATTTTTTTTCCTTGATCTGCTAAATATAGCTTCCCATTACCATTCGCTTTCATGAGTTGTGAACCTTCGCCAGTAAAGGTCTTTTTTAAGAGTCTGCCTAATCCGTGTTCTAATATTCCTTCCCGTTCGAATTTGATATTACCTTCGTAAGATATCATTGATCCCATTTTTGCCCAAACTAATCCATTTAAATTTACTTCTAATATTCTTTCCGTTTCTAGTTCAAAGAAGCCTTGCCCTAAATCTTTTTGTTTAGTAGATTGAATAAATTGAGAAATTGAATATTTTGACATAGTTATCCCTCCCTTTCAAAATGAAACACCCACATGAACGTTAAAGATTGCTTTAATATTTTTGGGAGCTTAGAAGTTTCTATCTTTTTAGCATCCTCTTTATATACGGGTAAATGATCTATTAAGTTCCAACCATTTTCTAAAGCAAGTCGTTCTAATTCCCAGGGCATCATCGTATTACAAATTATATGTTCACCATACAGACGATTAAAACTGTTAGCTCTTGGTCCAGCTGTAGGTCCGAGTAACCCTATAAATAAGGAACCTTTATTCTTCATAACCCGATGAAACTCATTTATGACAGTTAAAGGATTTTCTGTCCATTCAAGAGAGTTTATTGCCATAATGGCATCAACTGACTCGTTGCCTAGTGGTAGATTAGATAAATCACCTTGTAAAAACACCATTTCGGAATTTTTATACGTATCTTTCGCATACTTAATCATATTTTCAGCTAAATCTACACCGATGACCTTATAATCGTTTTGTGAAAGCAAGTAGGAACCGTACCCGTCGCCACATCCCGCATCTAATACAGTAGAACCTTGTTTTAATTTACTTTGGATAAACGGAATAATTGTTTTACGACTACCTGTTTTCCACATAGCTTCACTTCTCTCATGCCAATCAAGAGCACGATCATTCCAGGCGTTAGCGCTAGATTGTTGCCAAGATTTATTGTTCATTTCAACACCTCTGTTTTTTAGTCTATATTTCTACCTAGTTGTATTTGTACGTCATACTATACGGAAATACCTGCCTCCCCACAAGAATATTTTTTAATTTTAAGGCTAATCTATAAAACGTTGGCACCCTTTTTAATTGGAAAGGAGTTTATATACTTTGAAAGAAACTTTTATAGCTGTTCAAAAGAATGGTGATGGAGATATTGAAAAGTTTAAAACATCCAATGGTCGTATTCTGTCCTATGAACAGGCATTACACGATGTAAATGAGGGGATTGTAATTGGAGCAAACGTCTTTAAAGGTAAAGATGGAGAAATGTATATTAGAGGAAATGCTGACGGAGATCCAACAAATAATTTAGATCAATTACCTACATTTTAAGGAGTGGTTTTTTTATGACTAAGAAAAATAATAAAGGTAGTTTTAATCAAAATAGTCCTACCGGTGAACACAAAGTGCAAGGAAAACATGTTCCAGGTGATAATAGTAAAGGTAATAAAAGAAACAAAGATCAAAAAGATAAAACAGAATTAGATTAAATTAAAATATCTTTTTAGTAGTTAGATTAATAATCAACAGAGCTGCCTAAATTTTTGTAGGCAGCTCTATTAGTTCTTTTTCGCTTAATTTATTTTTTTCGTATAATTATCCATCATCTCATATGACATTGGACCGATAATTTTATTTTGAATTAATCCATTCGTATCAATAACATAACTTGTCGGGATGGTGAATGCATGATATTTATTTCCGATTTCACCGTCTACATCTAATGGAATTGGGAAAGTAATACCTAGATTATTAGCAAATGCTCTAATTGATTGTTCATTTCGTTCCATCTTCGTTAAGTTGACAGCAATTATTACAATATCTTCATTTTTTTTATCTTCATAAAAATCTTGCATATGTGGCATTTCAGCCTGGCATGGTGGACACCAAGATGCCCAAAAATTTAATATTATTTTTTTTCCACGAAAATCAGAAAGCTTAAAGGAAGATCCATCAAGCGTATTTAATTCAAAATCTGGTGCTATATTTCCTTTTTCTAAGCCCTCTTTTAAATTTTCGGCATTTACAGTTACAATTTCATCCGTCGTATTGACAAAATCGTACACTCCCCAACTAATTAGTGCGAATAAAATGCTAATAATGATTATGTTTTTTTTCATAATACCCTCCTTCCAATTGGTGAAAGACACTCCATAAAATGATAGAAGCACAAATAAAGTGTACTACAGTGAAGCCTAACAAGAATGGTTGTAATGGACTGTAAAATTGTAAAAAGAATTGTCCAAAACTATAAACTAGTAAGTATCGTTGGATTTCACCTATCCGTTCATCTTTATTTTTCCAAACTAACAGGAAAATTATGAATGCAAATGTTATTTGAATGGAAAAGTAAAGCGGATTGTTGAGTATATGAATAAAATGAAAAATGATAGATCCAACTAAAAATAATTGAAAGCTAATTTGAGTATAAAATGACAAAGGAATCAAGGTTTTTTTGGAACGATAAAATAAAAACAAGTAGAATATGAAAAATGCTAGTAAAATTCCTTTTGACCCACCGTCAAAGTATAAAATACTAATAGGGTAAGAAAACGCATAATGAAATTGAAGTAATATATAACTAAACTTCCATACAATAAAACCAATTATTAAAGAGTTACTTACATCATCTAATACTACTTTTGAATGTTGCTGATTCGATGTCATCCTTTTTATGATTAAAAAAGATATGATTAATGTGACCACAATCATTACCCATTTTGAAGGTATATGAAAGCTACCTATTTCCAAATAATCAGGCATAATTTCCTCCTATCTTTTTCTTATCAAAAGCATAACACAATACCCCTACACGTATCAATTGTTAAGTAAAAAGAGGCTGAAACAAAACTAAATTGATCATGATAAAAGTTATGTCCCAACCTTTTTATCCTATATATTCTTAACGTCATTATGCGGAATTTCAATATGTTTATTGGAGGTAATGATTTTATGTCCTTTGCGTAGAAAAAAATAAGCGACAATAAAACTAATAGATGCCCCATAAAATAGGGCTGGATGACTGAATAAATCCATAAGTAAGCCTAAAACTCCGGGTGCAACAATTGCCGATGCCATTGAAAATAAATAATATAAACCTGTAAAGAAGCCGATTCTATTTTTACCACCTAGGTCGGCTACTAGTGGATAAGCCTGTACGTTAACTAATGCCCAAGAGATTCCACCGATAAATAATACAATTTGTAATAATAGTGTTTCATTAATCGGTAATACCCCATTAAAATAAGATAACAAAGGAATTATGAAAAATATTATGGGAAGAAACAATAAACCATATAACATGACTGGTGCTTTCCCTAATTTACTACCTAGTAAGCCAGCAGGGATAGCAAACAATACAAATGACAAGCTAAAAAACCCTAATGTTAAACCTGCAGTACTCTCTTCCATATTTAAGTATTCTACTGCATATACAGTAAATAACGCTTCGACTCCTGTATAACCGATAAAATATAGAAAAATAGCAACTAATACTAATAAATGTCCACGATATTTTTCTTGTTTTAATAACTTCAAGCTAGTAAAAAACGATCTGTACGCTTGAGACTCCTCTAATTCCGTATCTATTTTTTCCGAATAAGCTGGTTTTCTATCTACTGTAAAATATAAAAGAAAGAATGCGAGGAGTAACAACAATCCTGCAACTAAAAATGGATAACTTCTATCTATTCCATAAAGTGTTGATAAACCAAATAGGGCAACAATGGCTCCTACTCCACCCATAAAATTAATAATACCATTTGCCATGGACCTTTTTTCTACCGGAGTATGGTCTGGCATTAAAGCAATAACCGGGGCGCGGTATATCGTCATCGCAAATAAAAAGACAATATCGACAACAAGTAAAACTAGTAACGTAATATCAGCACTGAAAGGGATTAATATAAAGAAAATCGCAGCAATCGGCATTCCAACAGCTAAAAAAGGTAAACGATTTCCTAACTTTGTATCAATTTTGTCTGACCACGCACCGATAATTGGTATTAAGAGAACAGCTAATAAATTATCAAGACCCATTATTGCGCCACGGATAGCTCTACTTTCAATATAATCGCCTAATATTAACGGCATGTACGCATTATAAAAGGTCCAAATTAATGTTAAAGCAAAAAATCCGCTTCCAATTACAAATATTTTAGAATATTTAAATTGATCAGTTTTAACCAATGACACCAGCTCCATTTTACTAAAATATTATTTTAGATTATCCCGTATCTTTATTGCTTGTTTTGGCCAATCAGTAATAATGGCAGAACAGCCACCTCGTACAAGAGCAGCTATATGCTTTTCTTCATTAACAACGAACGGCCTCACTGGCATCCCTTCTATATTGGCTCCTTCTAGTAATTCTGGTACAGCAACTGGTAAGTAACAATGTAAACCTGTTGCTCCTATTGTTTTTGCGTATTCCCAAGGCTTATATAACCCTTCCATAAATAAGATAGCCGTTTCTATTTCTGGAGCGCATTTGTTTACTTCTACTAAACTATAATGATTAAAGGAAGAAATTATAACTCGATCTTTCAAATTATATTTATGTACTAAATCAATGACGATCTTTTCAATATTTTCGTAGCGAACAATTCCATTTTTAAGCTCGATATTTATTTGTAATGACGTTTTTGCAATCCATTGTAACACTTCTTCTAAACTAGGTATTGTGCAACCTGTAAACTCCTCATCAAACCAACTACCAGCGTCAAGTTTTCTTAAATCGTCATAGTAATATTCTTTGATCCATCCACTTCCATTTGTAGTTCTATTTACTGTTTCATCGTGAATGACGACTGGTACATTATCTTTTGTTAAGTGAACATCAAGTTCAACTCCGTCCGCACCTACTCGTAATGCTTCTTGGAATGCAATCATTGTATTTTCTGGATGTGTCCCAGCTGCACCACGATGAGCAAACACTTTTGTATTTTTCATCATTCTCCCTCCTAACTAATCTCTATTACGTTATATTCTATACTTTTTCTGTAAAACCTTTATGAATCTAATGTAAAAAAACAGGGATGTCCAAAAAGTCAGTAAATACTGACTTTTTGGACCTTACTCGTTAGTTATCTTAATAAGGATCATTAAAATTTCATGGCTTAATGCTGCAGGTATACCTTACGCGGGAGGATAAAGTTTATGTTTTTGTCTAGTTAGAAGATAGTTAACACATTAATACTAATTTGGGACGAAAGAAAGAAAAAAACAGTGGGAAAAACGATTCGTTTTTCCCGCTGTTTTTACACTTATTGGACAGTACCTTTTATTTTTATTTTGATGTTGATGTTGCTTCCTTCTTTGTTGGAAATTCCATTTTCCAACTATAATAGTCGTTTTCATTATTTTTTTCATAAAGTAAAATACAATCAAATTTATTTCCGTTTTTACTTGTTAATCCTTTTACAGTTGCTTTCCCAGAAGTTAATATAGATTTCACCATCGTTTTCGTTGGCTTTTTCTTCATCGTTGCTAAAAATTTATCGTTTTTCCAAATGACAAATTTACAACCAGTTTTCCAGTTCATACAGCCAAAGCCTTTGTACGATTCTTGTACATTCCCTCCGCAAGCGGGGCATTTTCCGAGTATTTCATTACTTTTCTTTTCCCTAGTTGCTTCTTGAATAATAATATCCTCGTCTAATTTTACTTTTTCAATGGCTTTTTTTGTAAATTGATAGATAAACTGTAGAAATTTCTCTTTTTGGAAATTCCCTTTTTCTATTTCAAACAGTGCTTTTTCAAGTCGACCAGTAAACTGGAGATCGAATAGTTCTTTGACTGGAAATGTTTCAACTAATTTCTTTCCAAGCTCCGTACATATTAGTGACTTATTTTGGGTTGTAATATAACCAGCGTCTTTTAGTTTCTTAATCGTTTCTGCTCTCGTTGCTGGTGTACCGATACTATAACCACTTAATATTGTTGACATCATTTCCTCACTATCATCTTCTTTTACCCGTTTCCCACAAGTCTCCATTATACGTAATAACGTTTTTTCCGTATGGTGATTTGGTGGTTTCGTAACATGGGAAGTCACATATTGGTCAACAACTTGTACAATTTCCTGTTCATTTACATTAGGTAAAAATGTATCTTTAGTGTCTTGTTTTTCTACTTTTTTCCAACCTTCCACTAGCTGAACTTTTCCTTTCGAAAGGAAGTGACCTTGCACATTTTCGTTTTCTACCATAGTAATTAATTTTGTCTCTTCATATTCTGCTACAGGCATAAATTGCATAAGGAGTCGATTTTTAATGGCTGTATAAACGATTTGCTCATCTTTTGATAATGATTTCGGAATCACATATGTAGGAACAATGGCACTATGACTCTCGACCCTACTATTATCAAAATTTCTTTTCGTCACTTTAAATTTAATTTCGTTTTCATAAGGAAGGCCTTTTTTTAATTTTTCCACTACGTTTGCCACTTTACCGACTAGCGATTGTTCTAAAACAACACTAGCTGTTCGGTATCTACAAAAAAGTGGACTTAATGGAAGTGGACATAACGCCGTTAGTTTTAAAGCTAATAACTAATAGGAATAAACTTATTATATTACATTTAGTAAATTAGCCTCTATAAATGTTTATTTCTTTATAAAGATTGTTTTAATAGGGGGGATTAATTTAGCAGTTAAGGGGACAGAAAAGAAGAATGTTTTTGTTGATGCAGTATGAAAATAAAATGGGTGAGAAGATGTTGTTTCATTGGAATAAATAAAGATGGTTGAATAATAACTGATACACCATAACTAAACTCCATAAAAAACCTAGACCTTGCTTATGAATTACTCATGAAGTGTTATTATAACTATTTTAATTTTAAGTGATCTTCTTACATGGGTTTAGACAAAAAGGAGAGTTTTACATAAACTCCGTACTGAAACAAAGCCAGATACGTAAAAACAAAAATTACAGAATCTTTACCCTTTTGGGTTTCTAATTGCCAAAAGAATTTTGAGTTAAAAAAATGAGAGAGAAGAAAAACGACTGTTCAAAAATGTGGCAGTCGTTAATTTGGTTGCTTTTCTTTAAATCCTAAAGCAATCTTTTGGAAAGAAGGCTAAAAATACAGCCTTCTTTTTGATTCTTGGTAGTTTTTCTAGTTGCATCATTGTATATTTTACCCATTATACCCGCATTTTAACATTTGTATTTTTTAATTGAATTGGGGCATAATAATCCGTTTTTATTCTTTTGGGTTGGATACATTATTAACCGAACCACAAAAAAGACAAATACAAGCGTTATAGTTGACGAATAAAAGGAACTAATAAGCAAAAATTATTTCTTATCATTATTTGAATTTACCTTTTTAGAAATTACTTTATATTGGAAGTCAGGTGGTAAGCATTCTCTAATTGCATTTATAAAATGGTCAAATGCTTGTTTAGATTCAAACACGAGTTCACCAATGATTTTATTTTCAATTTCAAGTTCTTTTCCTTTAACATCAAAAAGTTTTACTTTAAACATCATCTCAGTAACTCCCTATTCGTACCATTACCTTTATTTTATCATATCTATCCTAATTTCTTTGAAATTATCAGTATAAAAATACTCAAGTCGTTTGACAGACATAAACAGTCCATTTAGGGCATAATTTAGATTAAAATAAGGCTTTGTTCACATGAGAAAATAAGGTCAAAATCTATGTATTGTCAAATTGATATCACTTGCTTAATTATCCATTTCGGATATATGCAATCCTAGTTGAGACTTGTACATCCGTTTCAAAATAAAAATTAAAAAACAGTAAAAACCGTTTGGGTTCTTACTGTTTTTTGGGTGATTACACCAAATCAATTATTTAATATCGTTAACAGTCTCTCAGGATCAAATCCACTAACCCAATTTCCATTTATATTAGTTTGTGGAACTGTTAGTCTTTTCGACTTTTGTACCAATTTTATCCTTGCTATAGGATTCAGATCTACAATCACTTCTTCATAAGTAATATCAAAAGAGTTTAGAAAGTTTTTTAGCATTCCACATACAGGGCATAGGCTTGACGTGTATACTGTCACGGATTGTTTCATTTGTACATAACCTCTTTTACTAATTGAAGGATAAGGTTAAAAAGATTCCTTTCAATTTCACCTATTTACTTGCTTTGATCAATACATACAATTAATCGTTCTTCAATATCTGTTTCAATTTTTTTCAATTCCTCATCTTCTATCATTTCAATCAAAGCGCTCGGCTTTGGAAAACCTTATTTGGCTTAACAGACAGTCTTTTTAAAATTGACCCCATCAAACGTGAATCGGATTCAATTTTCAAATCTGCATATTCTATATTTTTTATTGTATCCCTATTAATATTTGCTCCCCAGATGTTGACTGTTATTGGATTCATTATATCCATCGCCCACCCAATTAATCTATGTTCGCTTCTCATATGTTCTAGCATCAATATCGTTCCATCCGGTTTACAAACCCTTCCTAACTCCTTTAATCCAATAATAGGATCTGGGACAGAACAGAAAACACAGGTTGAAATAATAGTATCAAAGCTGTTATTTTCAAACGGCAAATCTTGTATATCCGCCTCCATCAATTCAATTGGAAACTTTTTATTTAGCTGTGTAACCTTTTTCCTAGCATGGTTCAACATGCCTTTACTGAAGTCAACTCCTGTCAGTGATTCAATATGTTCGGGATAAAACGTCAAATTACCCCCTGTGCCAATCCCTACTTCCAAAACTCTACCAGTAGCATTTGAAAGTAATTCTGCCCGCCAATCCCTCTTTATCATTCGGTCCATTCCTTCATATATTCTAGAGATTCGGTTATATCGTTTTTTAATTTTATCATTTATGTCCAATTTTAAAATCATCTCACCTTCGGGATTAAATTCCTATTCTACCTGAAATTGACCCATCATTCCTGCATCTTCATGCTCAAGGATATGACAGTGATACATAAACACACCGGAATGATTAAACGTTGCAATTGCTCGAACTTTTTCCCCCGGAGACACAAGAAAAGTATCTTTCCAGCCAGTCTCATTTAATGGGGGTGGATTTCCGTCACGGTCAATAATCTGAAATTGCACACCATGTGCATGGAATGGATGTACAGTACCTCCCATCATCCCCATTCCGCTTTCATTGGAAACTTCCCATATTTCTGTTGTATTCAGGTTCACCTGTTCATCTATTCGATTTATATCCATTTGTTTACCATTGATATTTACCCTTGGCCCCATACCCTGAAATACAAATTTTCTTGTTCTTACAGCATCTTCGGGATTAATCTTTTCAATTGGATTCAATTTTTCTGGTATTGTAAATTGTTTTACACTTGCACCATTAACACTAACACTGAACTTCAGAAACTTTACCCCTTGATTTGACATCTGGATAACATCGCCATTATTATATTCTGAAAAGTCAACTAGGATTTCTGCTCTTTCTGAGGGTCCTAGTTTAAGTTCATTCATTTTTATTGGTTTTTCAAAAAAACCTCCATCACTAGCAATTTGATAAAATGTTTGATTATTATCAAAACCTAATTCATAAACACTAGCATTAGAGCCATTCAATATACGGAGTCTCATCATACCTTTAGGTACTTCCAAATATGGAGCAATCGCCCCGTTTACAAGTAATGTATTCCCCTGCAGACCGTTCATTATATCATGCATACCCAAATCATATTCAAAGCTTCCATCCTTGTTAAAGCGCTTATCTTGAATGATAAGTGGAACATCATTCACTCCATAGTCTCTTGGAATTTCCAATTGATCAGATACCTCATCCTCAATAAAAAGTAGCCCAGCTAATCCTTTATATACTTGTTTACCCGTTTTTCGTTCAGGATGGGGATGATACCATAGCGTAGCTGCGGGCTGCTCTATCGTAAACTCAGGTGTCCATGACTCACCCGGTTGTATTCCTGAGTGTGGACCGCCATCAGCGTCTCCATCAACCTCTAGTCCATGCCAATGGATTGTCGTCATTTCATCTTTGAGTTTATTTTCCACCTGTACGGACACTTCCTCACCTCTGCGAACCCGTATAACCGGACCTAAGTAATCTCCGTTATACCCCATTGTTTCAGTTTTTGTTCCTGATATAAATTCCTTTGTTGCATTTTGGGCTGTTATATGAAATTCAGCCTTATTTGGATTTGGATTTGTATCTTTTAACATTGGTGGAATTGGTAAAGCTGACTCATTAACAGTATTAGATTGATTATAAGAGGGATTGTCTGTACCCATCATGGGATTCATAGGCAAATTAGGGAACATTTTGGATGTGCCTAGCCCCTGAACAAAAAAAAGAAAATAACCTGTTAGAACAACCACCAACCCCGCCACAATAATACCAACATTTCTTTTCATCTATTTTTCCTCCTGTATATTTCATTTTACGATAAGTAGTTTATATATGATGGGATTCGAGGATTTGTATTTATGTAGAAGATTAATCGTCTATCTATATGTTAGTTGTTTGGTATTTTTATTTTACTCCCTTAAATAACCTCAATGCCTCGCTATTTGTTTTTATATAAAAAACCTGATATGTGTACTTCTTTATAAGTCAATAAAAGGGTACAACGGGTTTCATACTGGTATGATGGGAAGTGATTCCATATCAACATATACAAAGTAATAAACCGAACTTTCCGGTTGGTCATCATCAATATTACAGTCTAACTATAAAGGCTGTCCAAAGATACTAAGCATTGGACAGCGCTTTAGAAAAAACATATTGGGGACTAATAAATTGCATTCAAAGCCAGTTAAATTAAATTATTTACTTTTATCAATACAACTAATTAACCGATCCTCGATATCCTTTGCAAATAACTTCATATTATCGTCATTAAGCAAACTAATTAGAGCAGTAGGCTTTGGCATACCAATCTTTGTTTGTCCATTATCTTCATAAACAACAATTTTACAAGGTAAAAAATATCCAGCCATTTGGTTTTCGTTTAACACCCTTTGTGCTTCTTGCGGATTACATACTTCCAAAACCCGTAGCTCTTTTTGAAATTCCAATTCCTTTTCTTGAAGTTTTTCTTTCATATCGAACATCCATAAAATACCGAATCCTTCATCTTCTAAGCTTTCCTTTATACTTTCGATAGCATCGTTCATACTTTTGTCTGTTGCAACCGTATAATCAAACATATTAAATTACCTTCCTTCTCATATTTCTACTTTAAAATGAAACAACAATAGACTGTCGACAAGAATGCCATGGTAGGCCACAAAACCAATGTTACCATGGCATTTAAAGGTACTTCTCACTTTTATCTTTTATGATATCAACCAAGCATTTTATTCCATAACACTAATGCCATTTGGAGTTTCACCAACTTCAATGGTTTCAATCACTTTATTTTGTTCCGTATCAACCACACTGACGGTATGATCAAACATATTTGTCACATAAACACGCTTATTGTCCGGGCTTGTAACTACTCCGTGCGAACCTTTTCCTGTTTCGATTGTTGCTGTTTCCTTTTTGGCAATAATGTCAACAACTGTAATAGAATTAGAAGGGTTCTTTTCCGTCCCCTGATTTGCTACATAGGCAAATTCATTATTGCTATCCAAATAGACCTGCGCAGGCCCATTTCCAACTGGAATCTTATCAACCTGTTCATTTTCTAGATTAACAATGGCTAATGCATTTTCGGCATTTAATGTAGCAATTAGCGTCTTGCCATCAGATGTGATACCCGTTGTAACTGGTGCTGAACCAACCTTTATTTTCTTATCCTCTTTCATTGTTTTAAGATTAATGACACTTACAGTATCTTCACCCATGTTCGCAATGTAAGCAGTAGAACTGTCCGCGGTAATTCTAAAACCATGTGGTCTATTTCCAGTAGATATTGTATTTACCACTTTGAAGGTTGAAGTATCAATAACAGATACAGTGTCATCCTCGTTATTTGTTACAAGAACATATTTCCCGTTTTCAGTAAAAACGATATGCGCGGGATGATTTCCCACTTCAACTGTATTTACTACTTCATTTGTTGCTGTATTCAAGAATAATGCTGTCCCCGGCATATCCATGTTCATGGAGTCATCATCCCCATGATCCATGTTAGGAACAACTGTGGCTGCTAGCATTTCCCCGTCTGATGACACTTGTACATTATGGGCCATCCCATCGACCT
This sequence comes from Sutcliffiella cohnii, assembly GCF_002250055.1. NCBI lineage: Bacteria > Bacillati > Bacillota > Bacilli > Caryophanales > Bacillaceae > Sutcliffiella > Sutcliffiella cohnii. Next base: position 2,182,715 of record NZ_CP018866.1, on the reverse strand, counting down.
CAATAGTCGAATCCACTTGGTTTGTATTTGCATTTATTTTTGTAATACTTCCGCCTTCATCGGCAGTAAAATAATATTTAATTACATTCTGATCCGTTATCCCTTCTTTTTCGGAAGTTGAATCGGATGTTTGGTTTTGTGTTTTGGTTTGTTCATCTGTAGCACCGTCTTGATTATTATTATTGCTACATCCTGCCAAAACCAATCCTATGATAAGCAGAAATATAAATAAACTTGCTTTCACCTTATTCATATCTGAGTAATCTCCCATCAATTGACTTTTGGAAAGTTCCCGAAGTTATTTTCGTTCCTTATCGTAATTTCTTAAAGCTAACTTTGTGGCATAATAAACGACAATGCCTATAACTAGAAGATTGAGAATCCACCCCAAAATCCCATAGCCCATCATGCCAAATCCATAGCCACCCATCATCATTTGAAATCACCATCCTCTGACTAGAAATTATTCATCATATTACGGGAATTTGTGCCGTTTTGCATAAAGCCATTTTCACCATGGCAAGCATTAAACATTTGTTCCTGCTGTTCCAATGAAAGGTTTGGGTGCATCTGTTCAATGAACGGTTTCATATCCTTAAAATTAAAGACATTTGAATCAGCTGCAGCAAAAGTTGCGCCTCCTAATACAACAGCTCCAGTTAATATCCCAACAACTAGTTTTTTCATATTTAATCTCTCCTTTCTTAACTAGGGGTACGGAAACGATTCGAGGATTGAGGGGCCACACAGGGAATAATTTACATTCTATTATTCACCCTCTTTTTCCTCCATTTCCTTTAGCTTGCGATAAAACGCTGCCTGACTAACCTTTGTAATGGCACATATCTCCTTTACCGTTTTATCTGTTGTCTCTCGTAATTCAATGGCATGGTTCATTCCTGGATGTTTATCCGTATATTTTTTTACTCTTCCTCGATATTTGCCCTTTTGCTTGGCCAATTTAATCCCAGAACGTTGCTTCTCTTTAATCATTTCTCGATCTAGCTCACTAAATGCTGCCATTACAGTTAAAAAGAATTTACCAGTAGGTGTCCTTGTATCAATTCCTAAATTAAGGATAACAAAGTGGATGTTCCTTTCACGAAGCTGTTCAACCAGTTGCAGCAACTGAACAGTGTTTCGACCAAGACGATCCATTCGAGTCACAACTAAAGTATCACCAGTAGCAATTTTGGAAAGAAGTTCGTCCAATTGTTGCTTCTGTTTAGAAACACCACTAATTTTTTCCTTTACAATTTCATCTACTCCAAATTTTGTGAGTTTTTCAACTTGGGTATCAAGGTTTTGGTCTTGTGCACTTACCCGTGCGTATCCATAGATCATATTTCGTCCTCTTTTAATATGTATTTTTGATAGGTGTTATTGAGAGTCTATCAAGCTAATGATATCAAGGAACCAAAATTATATCAATAGGGTGTACCTTATTGATAAGAAATGGATGATTGGTTTTTACCGTTCAGTCCATAAATTATTACTTTACTCCAGAAAAAACACCCTATGCATAAAGAAAGAGTGGAATTCTTATTGAGATGTGCCCGATCATGAAAGAAATTAATTTTAAAAGGTTTTCCTTTACAAATTAAGAAAGGATATGTATGACAATTTTATAACCGTAATCGGGTCTTCATAATTATCAAAACCATACAATAATCAACAAGAAATTGATAACCTGTTGAATAGCTGTTGATTGACAATAAAGTTATTTAAAACTGCAAATCCTGTTATTCCATTAATTACGGATTGTGGAGGAGATCCACTGAAGATAATTGGGAATTTATGACAAAATATAAAGAGGGTTATGAAATAATCTAATTAAAAGAGGTTAATGGAACAAGAATGTTCCAAAATATATAGGGGGCCAAGTTCTGTTAAAGAATACTCAACTTTTGGCAGAACCTCCTTATGCATCTTATGCGTTAATATACGGTATTATATAAGTAAAACAATTGGAGGCGATTGTATGAAAGGCTGGCTATTTTCAGGTACAAATAAACCACTAGAATTAATTGAAAAAGAAGATCCACAAGCGATTCCAGGTCACGTTGTGATAGATGTGAAAGCTGCTGGTTTATGCCATTCGGACGTTGCAGCATTACAAGATCCGGGTTGGATGCCACTTTTCCCAAATGGTCCTGTTATTATGGGGCATGAGTTTGCCGGGGTAGTTATTGAAGTGGGTGAAGGTGTAGAAGATATTAAAGTTGGAGACCGCGTCGGGGCTAACCCAATGAATAGAGAAACAAAAGTAACTGCTGGGTATACCTATGACGGCGGGTATGCAGAAAAAGTACGTGTACCTGCAGCTCAATGCGTAATCATTCCTGAAGGCGTTTCCTTTGTAGAAGGAGCTGCTTCAACAGATGCAGGTATCACAGCTTATCGAGCTCTCTTCAGTATTGGACAAGCAAAAGAAGGTACAAAATTAGGAATTATCGGTATCGGTGGACTTGGTCAGTTTGCATTGCAAATGGCGTTGATTAAAGGTTGCGAAGTGTACGCTACTGATGTTTCTCCAGAAGCTCGAAAACTTGCTGAAGAACTAGGGGCTAATAAAGTTTTCGATACTATTCTAGATATGAAAGAAGCGGAATGTGACGTTATTGTTGACTTTGCTGGTTTTGGACAAACAACTGCAGATGCACTGGAAGCTGTAAGAGCACAAGGAACTGTTGTAATTGTTGGTATGGGTAAATTAGAATCCAATATCAATACTTATTTAATGATTACAAAAGAAATTAAGCTTCTAGGAAGTAATGGTGGGTCAGTAGAAGACTTAAAGGGTGTATATGATTGCTTCTCTACTGGAAAAATGAGTCCAACTCTTATCACAATCCCATTTGAAGAGATCGACAAAGGCTTAGAAAAACTCAAAAATCATGAAGTAAAAGGCCGTTTAGTAGCCGTATTTGAATAAATATAAGTTTTCTTTGTAACAAAGGTTGGGACAAAACTCTCCTCTGAAATGAAATAGCCTGTGAAATTTTACAACAAGGAAAATTTCACAGGCTTTCATATTTTTAAAATAAAATTATCCTTACTTAGGTTTCTGATTACCCAAATTTGCACCATTATCATGCTTAAATGTTTGGCCTTTAGAAGGGGCAAATTCTTTCGCAATCTCTTGTTGGCTTTTCGGTTGTGATTTCAATGAAGCAAACGCATTAGACATTCTACTTGCTTGACTGTTTGTAGGAAGGAACTCTTTGGAAATCTCTTCTTGGCCCTTCGGTTGTGATTTCAATGAAGCAAAGGCATTTGACATTCTACTTGCTCCTAGTTTCGATTGACCTTTATTTGTCTGACCACTCTTTTTATTTTTCTCATCATCAAATATTTTCAATGTCATCATCTCCTTCGTATTTAATATGAGAGAAGACGAATATAATTATGTCAAGAAAGGTTTGTCAAAACATCTAGTCGCTGAAAATCTTTTATTGTGCATTATTCAATTCGATATTTTTTGCATTTTTTCATAAATTCGTCTTTATCGATACAACATAAACCCATAACGTTAGTTTCGTGTTTTTCAATATTCCACAATCGGGCGCATATCTATTGTGCTTTTTTCAGTAATAGGCCAGATATCGGAATAAGAATTATCAATAACCTCCTAAGTACGCGGGACATATGATGAATTTATAATCAAAGGTCTTTGGAGGAATGTTTCAATGAATAACACTTTTTATATATCCCCTTATTATTCGAACGCTTATTATGGTCATGGGCCAATATGTAATCATGGTAATATGTTTGATCCTGGCTATGGAAATATGTCGTATGGAATGCGCTATGCAAACCAATATTGGCCATATCCAAACACTCAAGGATATACTGGTACCATATTAAATGACTATGGAAAAGAACCTTTTGTAGTGAATATTAATCAGGCTGCTAGGCAAAACAACACATTCCGAACTACTATATGGACTGGAGATAATCTGCAAGTGACCTTAATGAGTATCAATGTCGGGGAAGATATTGGTCTAGAGGTTCATCCTGACGTAGATCAATTTTTACGTATTGAGGAAGGTCAAGGATTTGTACAAATGGGCGAGAGTAGAGATCAGTTAAACTTTGTAAGGCATGTATATGATGACTCTGCTATTATGGTCCCTGCTGGCATGTGGCATAATTTAACAAATACGGGAAATATCCCGTTAAAACTTTACACAATCTATGCACCACCCGAGCATCCATTTGGCACTGTGCATAGAACAAAGTCAGATGCCGAAGCTATCGAAGGTTAGAGACCTATGGTCTTCTGGAATCGGGCGCGATTGTGGCATAAGGATTTGATTTTTAAACGACTTTATTGTTACTTCCATAATCAGTAACTTCACAAGAAATTAAGCAACTTTATTTTTACACCGTCCACATTTGCGAACGGTGTAATGCGTTTTTTCAGCTTCAAAATTAAACAATTTTATTATCATTACACAATAGCTAGGTTTAATTCATAAAAGACGGTGCAGCTTATATTTAGCATAAAGTTACCATTAATAATATCGCCAATGTTCCTCATCCTATAAAGGAAAAATATATTTGGAGGTAATTTCATGGCACAATTAAGAGATATCATGACACCAAATGTTCTTACAGTTAACGAAACACAGACCGTACAGGAAGCTGCAGCGTTAATGAGCAAATATAATATCGGAGCTATCCCAGTAATAAATAACAGCAGGCAAATTGTTGGAATTGTAACGGATCGTGATATTACCCTTCGTACGATAGCACAAGGAGAAAATGCACAAACTCCAGTATCTCAAGTTATGACTGCACAGCAAATCGTACAAGGTACACCTGATATGGATGTTCATCAAGCAGCAAATTTGATGGCACAGCAGCAAATTCGCCGGTTGCCGGTAACTGAGAATGGACAAATTGTTGGAATAGTTGCGTTGGGTGATCTAGCCGTACAAAATCAATATGCAAACGAGGCAGAACAGGCACTACAAAGCATTTCAACTCCTTCCGCACCTCAACAATAATAAGGGGTTACTTTTATTGCATAAATAATTATTAGTAGAGGCCTCGATCTGTAACACTTTTTATAATAGAAGGGAATCTCAGGTCTTTAGTTAATCCAGAAAAGTTCTGTCATGGTTGGTCATCTCACTTTTTTAAGTTTTGGGAAATTTCGTTTTATAGCTGGATATATTATTTTAAAGAAGACGGAATTGTATGAGATTTCAAGACAAAGTAGTTAATGTTACAGTTGCAGTAAGCGGTATCGGGAAAGAAGTCGTACGAAAATTAGCTAACGCACAAGTTGAAAGTTGTATTAGTTGAAAGGAAGACACAATCAAAGCCGTTCAAGCTTAGCTTGGTTTAACAGAAGAAAATAGCTTAGCAGTAAAAGCAGATGTTTCTAATGAAGAAAGTGTTAAAAATTAAATAGACCAAACAATCTCTAAATTTGGTCGCATTGATTGCTTTGTAAATAACGCAGGCGTTGAGGGTCCAGTTAAACCACTTGAAGAAATTACAGAAAAAGAATTTGATTTCGTTTACGGAAATAACGTAAAAGGCATACTTTTCGGTCTTAAATACGTATTACCGATAATGAAAGCACAAAAATAGGGTGCAATCGTCAATACTTCATCAGTAGCAGCTAATAACGATTCAGTACCAATGAAACGCTATGGGAGCCTGAAGAAGTAGCTAAGTAATTGCGTTTTTACTTTCTGACGAAGCTTCTTATGTAAGCTCATCTTCATTCACTATCGATGGTGCTCTATATAACGTGTAATTAAACGAATAACGATCGCTTGGGCTTTCCTATAAGGATCCTTCAAGGTAAAAATCCTCCAAAATGAAAACGCACGAATGTTGATAACTGCATTCGTGCGTTTTGTTTTTCTTAGTAATTCAGATGAAATACCCCTTTTGGAAATTAACTCTGCTTTGTTTTTCCTTTTAAATAAGAGACACCTAATAACAAAAATGGAATAGGAAGCAGGACAATCATATATGCGTATATATCTAACGTTTTATCTAGCCGATAATGTTCTTTTGACAAATAGGGGTTCCGTCAGGAAAATGCGGATTTACAACGTTAAACTATTTTTTTGGAAACAAAAACCTTGCTTCCCCAACGCTAAGCAGAAGAAGCAAGGTGAGTTAATAATTTCACTTGCCAGAATCACGAGGTGGATTCACCATGTTCATGTAATTTATATCTTCCAGGGTAAACAATATTCACCTCAACCTTTACATGGCGCAGGGAATCTTGGTTTAAAACGAGTTGCTGTTTTCCTGTGGCAATGCTCTTCCATTGATGTGGATGTTTGCGATACAAAGATTCGCCCAAATTGTAAATATCTATACCCTCTTTAAAAGCAATTTGATACGTTTTGCGGATTTGCTCCTCTATTTTTTCCTGAGCCATTTGTGTGAGTTCCTTTTCGGTAAGGTCCGTATGCAATTCATTGATCCCTGCCTTCACTTTTACTGAAATATCGAAATACGCCTTGTTCAATTTCACAATAGGAGTCACTTCATATTTGGGTTTTTCTGCGACAAGAACAGCCGCAAGCTTCTCTTCGGCAAACAAATCAAGAGGTACTCGGATCGTGTGAGTACTTAGCCAGGGCATTCCCGACAAATCCTTAAGATCCATTCGTCCATAATAATTGTTTAGATCATATACTTGTACGCCTGAATATCTAAGCAGCTCTTTTGGTTTATTACTTTCCTGCCATTGACCTTTGCGAAGCGATAATTCCGGTATATAACTGGTTCTGGCCTTTTCGTTTGAGTCCAGTACAAATTGTTGCAGGCGGACCGGAGCAAGGATAGAACGCTGTCTGAAATTTTGCTCGGGATTGTGAAGAATGGATGCATTTGGCGATAATCTAAAAAATGGGGTTGCCAGCAAGATTTCTTCAGGAGGCTCTCTTGTGCTAAACAGCCAGGCCAAGTACCTTATTTCACGATAACGGTTGATCAATTCCAGCACTTCTCCGACTTTGTTTTCCTTCATCAATCTCTCGCTGAACAAAATGGCAGAGATTTGTCCCCAGTTTAAGCGTTGTTGTGATGTACTGTACAAATCATTTGCCGCCTCCGTAAACGAGGAACCTTCGCCTTTGCCCACCCAAACCGGGGGCTGCTCCGCTTTTTGCTGTCCCTCCAGCTTGGCCACTGTCGAGAAATCAAGCAATTGCACATACAAGGTGTATTGGCCATCGACATAGTCTATTCCAACAGCCGTAGCATAGCTCATGTTTTGCACTTCATATCTGCTCCAGCAACCGGTAAGGGTGAGGAGAAGGAAAAGTGCAACCATACTTTTATATCTCCTCATTTTTGCTTATCCCCTTGCCTTGTAGAATCTCGTGTCTTCAACATGTCCGGTCGAGTGTTTCGCCATGGCCAAGGTAATCGGAACAAAGCGTTGGCCAAGTCTTTAAATGGAGGTGATATTGGGGCCAAGTAAGGCAAGCCGCATGAACGCAAAGAGGCTAAATGGCTGAGCACAATAAATATTCCAAGAAAGAAGCCATAAATGCCAAGCATGGCAGACAGAATGAAAAGAAAAAAGCGTAAGATACTAATTGTTCCAGCCAATGATAGGCTCGATAAAGTTGAACCAAAGATTTGTGTTATTGCTCCGATGACAACGATACCTGGGGATAAGAATCCAGCACGAATGGCTGCATCCCCCAGGATAAGTCCTCCTACAACCGTTACCGTGGAGCCGACCGCAGAAGGCAATCGGATACCAGCTTCCCGCAATATTTCTAAGAAGATAAGTGCAATAAACATTTCAACTGCCACATCAAAAGGGATTCCCAACCGGTTAATCCCCAAAGTGGCAAGCAGATAATAGGGCAGCTGATCTTGATGATAGGAAAGAATAGCAACAAAAAATGCAGGAAGCAGTAGCGATACGGACAAACCAAGTAAACGAAGCGTTTGACCAAATGTAGCTGACAAAACAGTAAAGTGGATATCTTCGGGTGCTTTCACAAGCAAAAATAAATTGGCAGGCGCAATCAACGCAGCTGGTGTACCATCCACAATCAACGCTACACGGCCATTTAGCATACAGTTCACGGTAAAGTCTGGTCTGCCTGTATACCCCATCAAAGGAAATAATGCTTTTGTCGGTTCCATTAATTCTTCTAGCTGAGTGGCGCTAAACGCTCCGTCAATGTGAAGATCATCTAATTTATTCTTTACATCTTGAACAATCTTAGGATCAACAATGTCACGCATGTATAGAATCGCAACGGTTGTTTTCGTGCGAACGCCTACTTTTTTCGTTTCATAAACCATACTGGTTGATTTGATTCGTTTCCGAATTAACGCCACATTGACTCCAAGTTCTTCCACAAATCCATCCTTTGGTCCACGTACCGAGACCTCAATACTGGATTCTTCCGGATTTCGCGCTGGTTTTTTTGAGATATCGAGGGAGAATAAGGAGCGTAGGGTCGGAATAAACAAAAGCAGTTTGCCTTCAAAAATATCCGTTTCGGCCGTTTGCTCCCACTCCTCAAGAGTAACGAACTCTAATTGTAGTTGGCTCGACTCGACTATTTCCTCCTGATGATGAAAACCATTGTTTTCATAAAATCGGGTCAAATGAGGAAGCACAGTTTCATGAATGAATGTTTTGTTGTCACTTAACCCCTCACAATAAAGCAATAGGATTCTCGATTGTTCATCATCAGGGTTTAATTTGTAAACATGTTGCTTAACATCTTGACACATTTTAAAGTGTTGGATGAGTGATTGTTCATTAAGTGGTTGCAAGACGGTTGCCTCTGTATTAGGCGATGGCCTCTTGCTTTCTGCCCCCTGATTTCCAAATAATCTTTTCATTCGTCGGAATAGTTTATTCATCCTAGCTAGTCACTCCTTTTGGCGAATTCTTGAGATGATCATTCGACCAACATACAGGATCAAGGTCCCTACTGTAAAGATACAAAATGAAGGAAAATAAAACCTTCCTAACAAGTCTAGAAAAGCCATGTCGCTCATCGGCAGCAAAATGGCAACAAGCATGGCCAATGCGCCAAATAACACAGGTAACCATCTGCGTTTTTGTAAATTCCACAATTCTCCCAAGAGATAGATAGAAAGGGACACACGAATGAATGTACCGGATAGCCACTGATAAATCGAAAAAAAATCGACATGCTCCACATATTCTCCCAGTCTAACGATTCTCCATTGAGCGTAAGCGGGGTATCTTTGGTTAGCCGCTTCATCAGGGCCAAATATCGCAATCGATCCCATCAATGGTCCTAACGTAATTCCTGTAAGGATGAAGCACATCAACATCAAGCTTTTAAATCCTGGTTTTTTTGTTAATTTGTGCTGAATCAGCAACATCAAGAAAGACAACTCCAGCAATCCCCCGGCAACGTAAGGAACACCTTTCCATAATGGAGCTGTCCCGTTTTCTAACAAAGGAAAAAGCAGGGTATAATCTTTAAACTGAAAATTGGCAATCGCCACAAGATGACCTAGAATAACAACAAATGGCAACAATATTCCGCTCACAATTGCAATTGTACGGAGTCCTTGAAAAGCAGCAAAGAAGCATGCAACAAGTGTGGTTCCCGCAAGAACTAGTATCGGTGTTTGCGGCAAGTAAGATGCGATTGTCCATGTTAGAGTATCTTTTAAGGAAATAAAGCCCATGAGCCATAATAACAAACTATAAATAATTACTAAGATTGCAGATAAAAACTTTCCAAAGTGCTGATCTAGCCACTTTTTAATGTGTTGATTGTTCATGTTTTGAATGATGTAGTTCAAGCAACCAATCCAAACAGGTGAAGCGACAAAAACAAGAAGCACTACGAGCCAGGCATCTCGCTTTGATGCTCCTAGCAGTAACGGGCCAATAATAACGTGGTTCATTAATCCAACCGAAAGCATAATAATCATGTATGACTGAATAGGAGTAATCTTAGGCAAAAACTCACCTCAAATCCAACAATTGGAAATAGAAACATCATGAGCTATAATTCCCTCAACAACTTCGTTCTATTCATCTGATATTAAGCTAGTCCTGGCTTATATCGGCCGGACCAACTTAGAGCAAGAAAAAAACGCTAAGCCGGTCATGATCAAAGGCTTAGCGTTTTTTTTTGTTCATCCATCATGGCTATCCAGTTTGATAAACTTTAACGTACTCGTAGTCAGGCACCTGTTTTCCAAACTAAACTACACATTTTTAATAATAATCCTTTGTGCAGTTCTCAGGTTGCGTTGTACAGTTCTCAACACATTTTCTTCTTCTGCGTAAGCACCTACTTGCACACCGTCAACAATTACACGTTTAATAGTCATATTGCTTTTCATATTAGTCGATTTTCTCTTCAAATTAAACGCGCGTGTTAACCCATTAACATGCCCTTGGACAACCGCTTGCCGCCAATTCGGGTCTCTTAATTTTTGGGCATCGCTTGCATGATCAATAAATCCGTTCTCCGTTAATAAAGCGGGCATTCTGGTTTCTCGCAGTACATGGAAATTGGCCTTTTTTTTGCCACGGTTATGCAAGTTATTTACTTTGACAATTTCTAATGTCCCGAATGAACGCTGTTCTCGATGAATCAGACAAACTGTTATGAATATAATCTTCATACCCATGAGCTGAACCGTTAAATGCATTAACGTGGATGGATAGAAAATAATCTGCACCCCAAGCATTCGCATCATCTGTACGTTCTTTTAAGCTGCGCGTAATATCTGCTGTTCTACTCATTTTAATTTGCAGGCCTTCATAATGGTTTTCCGAGAGATTTCGAATGCTATGGGAAATATTTAAGGTAATTTCTTTTTCCTGCATCCCATTGCCAATAGCTCCTGGGTCCACTCCCCTGTGACCAGGATCTAAATATAATTTAAACATTTTACACCACCTCGTACAAATGCAATATGATCGAAGAGTAACGGAGGTATAGGAATTCTTCTGAGGTACATATAAAAATAGGTGATGATAGGCATTACATTTCATTGAATCAGATGATTTATTTTAAAGCTAAGAAATTTTCCAAATGCGAGACCATATGTATGAGCAGCAGGAATTAATGTTCCATATTTTTCGTGGGTCAGGCAAACTCTTGTTCATCTAGACAGTAGGCTGATTGATTATTGATGCTTCTTTCTTAACAAAACACCTAAGTGATTCTCTGTGCATATACTGTATCATTACTACAGGATTATGATTAAATACAACTCAATCCATACATAAAATAATCAAGGAGAGGTTAATTTTGAAAATTCCAAAGACAGCCAAAGTTAGTATCCCCTTTCCATCCGTATGGGGGATTGATGCTTCTATTGCGGGGAGATCCATTATTAGAGGTATACTTACCATTGATTCCATTGTAGACAACAAAGTAGTAGGTACAGTTAATTTTCGTGGTATACCTATTCCGATTAATGGGTATTGGGACGAAAGCGCTAAACAAATAAGTTTCGATTCACCATATGCCTCCTTTTTTGGCAACTTGACAATATTTGATGAGACCGCTATAAGCATTCGGCATTTCGTTTTAAGTGGACGGTTTATAATGAAACCTCCCTCTTTGCTGGCTGGTGAATATGGAAATTGGATTGCTACAACCTTTACACCCCGTTTGGGACCTCCCATATATACTAATGTTTTACCACCTGCTGGTGCCTTTTCAGTCTCAAGTATGCTCTTGGGACAGCAATTGTTTTAATTAGACCATGACTTTATAAAAACAACCTTCGTTTGTGATTGACTAAGGTTGTTTTTTATAAAGTGTTCTCGGAAAATACAGCCTTGCTTTAAATCTGAGTTTAGCGTATATCTCCGTTAAAATGTACTCGGAACCCTTTGATGATCGTGCCTAGTTAGATAAACAAATATTGATACTTCCTTATAGAAATAGCCTGCTTGGTTAGGTACGTTGTTTCACAATCCCCGGAAATTTTTAATATAAGTAATGAATGCTTATTTTTTTCCTTCCGATAGCTTTCTATATAAAGAAGCTCTAGATACATTTGTAATTTCACAAATTTGATTTACAGTCATATTTCCTTCTTTATATAGCTTTACTGCATAATTCATTCCTGCGTGATTTTTATGATATTTCTTTAACCGTCCTTTAAACTTCCCTTCTTTCTTTGCGAGCTCAATTCCTTCACGCTGACGCATACGAATAAGGTCTCTCTCTAATTGGTTAACACCAGCCATTACCGTAATTAAGAATTGGCTATATGGATTATCTTCTGATAAATCTAGCCATGTATCCTTAAGTGATTTTAAGCTTGCCTTTTTATTTCGTATTAAATCAATCAATTCAAATAAATCTTGCGTACTTCGAGTGATCCGAGTTAAATCTGTAACATAAATAATGTCACCTTCCTGTAAATCCTCTAACATTTTTTGAAGTTGTTCACGATCTTTTGTGGCTCCTGAAGTTTTTTCTTCATAAATAATATCCATTCCAATTTCGTTCAATTGCCGAAATTGTCTTGAAGGATTTTGGCTAGTCGAACTGACGCGTACATAACCGATTTTCTGCAAAATTTCACCTCGTTTTTGAGACAAGTCTTATGAGACACTCTTAACTATGATTTTATCAGTCTACTATACTTGTATCAATAGAGTACACTCTATTGATATATAATTGAGCTAATAAATTGAAAAATACAGAAATGGGCTGATACTGAATGAAAATTGCTAGAGGTAGAGAATTGCTTACACCGGAACAGAGACAGGCTTTTATGCAAATTCCTGAAGATGAATGGATATTGGGGACCTACTTCACCTTTTCCAAACGTGATTTAGAAATCATTAATAAGAGAAGGAGGGAAGAAAACCGTTTAGGGTTTTCCGTTCAATTAGCTATTCTTCGGTATCCCGGTTGGCCATACACTCATATTAAAAGCATCCCAGATTCGGTTATACAATATATATCGAAACAAATCAGTGCTAGTCCATCCTCGCTTAGCTATTATCCTCAAAGGGAAAATACACTTTGGGATCATTTGAAAGAAATTCGAAGTGAATACGACTTTGTAACTTTTACCTTGAGTGAATATCGAATGACATTTAAGCACCTTCATCAATTAGCTTTGGAAAATGGTGATGCCATTCATCTACTGCATGAATGCATAGATTTTCTAAGAAAAAACAAAATCATACTGCCTGCTATCACTACACTTGAAAGAATAGTGTGGGAGGCGAGAGAAATGGCTGAAAAGAAGCTGTTTAATACAGTTAGTCAATCTCTAACAAGTGAGCAAAAAGAAAAGCTTGAAGAAATCATTACTTCGCAACATTCATCCGATTCCAATAAAACGATATTGGGTTGGTTAAAGGAACCACCGGGTCATCCTTCATCCGAAACATTTCTAAAAGTAATAGAACGACTCGAATACATACGAGGTATGGAATTAGAAACGGTACAAATTAATCATTTGCATCGCAATCGCTTGTTACAGCTATCTCGCTTAGGTTCAAGATATGAGCCTTATGCGTTCCGTGACTTTCAAGAAAATAAACGATACTCGATTTTAACCGTCTATTTATTACACCTTACTCAGGATTTAACGGATAAAGCCTTTGAAATTCATGACAGACAAATACTCAGTCTGTTATCAAAAGGCCGTAAGGCTCAAGAAGAAATTCAGAAACAAAACGGGAAAAAGCTGAATGAGAAGGTTATACACTATACGAACATCGGACAAGCTTTAATCAAAGCAAAACGGGAAAAACTAGACGTTTTTGAGGTTTTAGAATCGGTTATTGAATGGAATTCTTTTGTTTCTTCAGTGGAAGAAGCTCAAGAGCTTGCACGTCCTGCCGACTATGACTATTTAGACTTACTGCAAAAACGATTTTATTCTCTTAGAAAATATACGCCAACCCTATTAAGGGTATTGGAATTTCATTCCACAAAGGCGAATGAGCCACTTTTACAAGCTGTAGAGATTATACGAGGAATGAACGAATCTGGGAAGCGAAAAGTACCTGATAACTCACCTTTGGATTTTATTTCAAAACGGTGGAAAAAGCATTTATACGAGGATGATGGTACAACAATCAATCGGCATTACTATGAAATGGCTGTTTTAACAGAACTTCGGGAGCATATTCGGGCTGGTGATGTTTCTATTGTGGGCAGTAGACAATATAGAGATTTTGAGGAATATTTGTTTTCCGAAGATACATGGAATCAAACGAAGGAGAATACAAGATTATCGGTTAGTTTATCATTCAAGGATTATATTACAGAGAGAACTAGCAGCCTTAATGGGAGGTTACAGTGGTTAGCTGCTAATTCCAACAAGTTAGATGGAGTTTCTCTTGAAAAAGGAAAGCTGTCACTTGCACGATTAGAAAAAGATGTTCCAGAAGAAGCAAAGAAATTTAGTGCAAGCCTGTATCAGATGCTACCAAGAATAAAATTAACCGATTTACTGATGGATGTTGCCCATATAACAGGATTTCATGAGCAATTTACACATGCTTCTAACAAACGAAAACCAGATAAAGAAGAAACAATCATTATTATGGCTGCTCTTTTAGGAATGGGAATGAATATTGGCTTGAGCAAAATGGCTGAAGCAACACCCGGGCTTACATATAAGCAACTAGCCAATGTGTCTCAATGGCGCATGTATGAAGACGCAATGAATAAAGCCCAAGTTGTATTAGTAAATTTTCATCACAAGCTACAATTGTCTTCTTATTGGGGAGACGGTACAACATCCTCGTCAGACGGTATGAGAATGCAGCTAGGTGTTTCATCACTACATGCAGATGCAAATCCACATTATGGAACCGGAAAAGGAGCCACCATCTACCGTTTTACTAGTGATCAATTCTCTTCTTACTACACAAAGATTATTCATACTAATTCAAGGGATGCGATTCATGTTTTGGATGGTTTGTTGCACCATGAGACGGATCTAAACATAGAAGAGCATTATACAGACACAGCTGGTTACACAGACCAAATATTCGGATTGACTCATTTATTAGGATTTAAATTTGCTCCAAGAATAAGGGATTTATCAGACTCGAAATTATTTACAATAGATAAAGCAAGTGAATCTCCAAAATTAGAAGCCATTTTACGTGGACAAATAAATACAAAGGTCATTAAAGAGAATTATGAGGATGTTTTGCGATTAGCTCATTCTATAAGGGAAGGAACAGTTTCAGCATCCCTTATTATGGGGAAATTAGGTTCTTATTCAAGACAAAACAGCTTGGCTACAGCCTTACGTGAGATGGGCCGAATAGAAAAAACGATCTTTATTTTGAATTATATTTCGGATGAATCATTAAGAAGAAAAATACAAAAAGGATTGAATAAAGGAGAAGCCATGAATGGACTGGCAAGAGCTATTTTCTTCGGAAAACAAGGCGAGCTTAGGGAACGAACCATACAGCATCAATTGCAAAGGGCCAGTGCCTTAAACATAATTATCAATGCCATCAGTATCTGGAATACTTTACATCTAACAAAGGCAGTTGAATATCAAAAACGGTCAGGTAGTTTTAATGAAGAATTATTGCACCATATGTCACCTCTAGGTTGGGAACATATTAATTTACTTGGAGAATACCATTTTAATTCGGAGAAAATGGTCTCGTTAGATTCTTTAAGACCATTGAAACTTTCTTAACGTTGTTAAAACTGGGGGAATCGTCTTGAAAATGGGCTTAGCGTTGTAAATCCGCATTTTCCTGACGCTACCCCAAATAGTAAGTACCTAGAAATACGAGTAAAACAAGCCCCAAAAACCAACCTCGCTTTATCCACTTTGAAGAAACCTTTGATTCAACTATGTCGTAAGCGATTCGAAGGTATAGGCTGCAACGTATATATGTTCCTACTGCCATTAATAGTAAACCATAAATATCAAAACGATCAATAAATCCCAAACTAATAATTCGTACCGGCTCTAATGCCGGATATACGAAATTGTCAGCCTGCCCTAATCCGAAAATTGTTATACTGCCGGTAGTTGTTGAAAACATCATTAGTGCATTCAACAAGATTCCAATACTCCATAGTAAAAACATTCGTTTTTCACGAATGTTTTGAATGGGCACACATAAAAGTAGCAACAATTCAATCCATATACTAGTGAGAAGCAAAGATCCCCATAATATGGGACTCCAACCAAACTCAAACATGGGTTGAAGCTCACTCCAATCTTTCATCCTCGTGTCCAATAGAGTGACTGTATGCCCTGACACCATAGCAATTATGGATAATACACCAGCCGTTAAGGCGATTCTTTTCATACCTTTTATAGCTACATAGACAAAAAAGATCAAAAACCAAACGAGTATAGCCAACAGAGGGGTCTCAGGCAAAAAAGCAATATAGACGAAATCAACTAACAGAGCAAAAGAGAAAATGGTTAAAAATAAAAAGTAGATAATGAAAACCACCGTAAGCATTGTTCCAAAAAATTTCCCCAATAAATTGTGAAGCATATCAGAGATATTTTCTTTTGGGTATTTAAGCCTCAAGCGATAAATGGAGATTGCAAATATAAATGCTACCGGGAGTGATAGAAATATGGAAATCCAAGCATCTCTTCCGGCAACATCGAGCATTAACGGGAGAATCACGACATGTCCCATGATTGGAAGTGTCATTACTAATAAAAAAAGTGTCTCCCATTTTGTTAACATGACTGTAATCTCCTTCTTCTTTGATCATTTAATTCCTTAGTTTATAAGGGTTGTTATAAGGCTTTTTGTGATGTCTATTTATACTCTTATTTATAAGGCCTTGATGAGTAATGTTCGTATGAACATCAATTATTATATCTGCGTTAGAAAAAATCTCATTCCATTCAGATTGGATATTTTGCCATTGTTTTGGATATTTCCGATAGGTTTCTAGCCCAATTCCTGAAATATCTGTCTTTAATTCCTTTTGAAGTTTATCCAAAGTTAAACGTACGTATTTTTCAGCTAGGTTTGATACTTCCTTTTCAACCTTACTTATCCATTGTTCATTTATATTGCTTTTCGTCGTATTATCAGCTAACGTTCCCTCTATCTCGATATTAAGATGTGCTTTAAGCTGATTTCCAACTAGTGTCGGCTTTATTTTTGTCTCTGATTTCTTTATCTCTACAGAGACCTTCTCCTTCTCATTCAGAGATACAGTTTCACCTCCACTTTTAGCCTTGTTCAAAAGGACATTTAGCCCAACCGTTTCATGTGTATTTAGTTTACCGACCATTTTATCATTTCTAATGACGGCCGTACCGTCTAATGAAGTAATAGTTTTATCCTTTTCTTTTTTTGTTTGAATGATCGGCAGATAGGCATTAGGAATAGGTCCCTCAATTAACTTATAAAATTCATATAATTTTACGGATGTATATTCTGCAATATATTGTGTTTGTTCTAAAGCAGAGACGATTTCAGCTGACGAAAGATCTTCATAAAGTGTAGAAGTACTCAAAATATCTATTGGATTACCTTCTGTAATGAAAAGATAACTATTTAAACGAAACATTTGATCTCGCCGGCTTTCATCAAGGTAGCCAATAAAATCTTCTTTTGCTAATTCCTCACCAATCACCCATAAACGAGCATGATCAAAATAAAGCCGGCGCTTCGCATCTTTTATGAGTCCACGTGCACCGTGTATTATTGAGTCCGCGTCTCTATCTAATAGAATATGTTGGCCATTTCCTCCACCCCCTTCGCCACCACCTTGTTCACTTGATCCAGTTGGTTTTATGATTTCGACGCTGATTCGTAATTTACCGTCAGATTTGTCCAACCCTATTCCATGTACAAGTGCGGAATTATCAAGTTCTTGGCTACTCCAACAGCCCATTAATAAAAATAAAAAAGGGATGATAAATAGAATCCTTCCCATCATTTATCACCTGTCTTAGGTAATGATTTAATTCTAGTCGCACGCTGATTCGGTATGCTTTTTGGTCGATGTTTTTTCCACCTTAACGGCAACCGAATTAGTGAATCTTTCCAATCCTGAAAATAAAAAGGCGCAAATGGCGCCATATAAGGAACCCCAAGTGATGTTAAAGAGATCATATGTGTTAATAAACCAAGCACGGCGACAATTAGTCCATATCCCCCAAATAAGCTGCTAGCAATAAATAACCCTATCCTGAGTAACGCAGTAACATCTGCGATTGGAGTAATGACGAAGGCGGCAATGTACGATATAGATACAACAACAATGGTCGGTGCACCAACCAGTCCGGCTGAGACAGAGACTTGTCCAAGAATTAAAGCACCCACAATACTTAAAGCAATGCCAATTTGTTGAGGAAGTCTAACACCAGCCTCACGGACAACTTCAAACATTAAAATCATCATGAAAACTTCCATTGTAAGAGGAAATGGAACTGTCTCTCTTGCTTGGATGATCGGAACAATCATTTCAGATGGAATCATTACCTTGTGAAAATTAATGGCTGCAATATAAAGGGCTGGTAAAGAAATACTGATTATAAATGAAAAAAAGCGCATCAGGCGAATGAAGGAACTATAATAAGGACGAGAACTGTAATCTTCTATGCTTTTCATATTTTCAAGAAATAGAGATGGAATATACAAACTTACCGGATCTCCGTTAACTATGATCATAATTCTTCCTTCCATTAATAAGGCTGAGGCTACATCAGGACGCTCTGTATTTCCAATAGTAGGAAAGATTGAAAAGGGATGGTCTTCAATGAATTGTTCAATTTCCCCTGAATTATTGATTTCATCCACTTTAATTTGATCTAATCTTTGTTTGAGCCGTTCGATCAATTTAGGATCCACAATGCCCTTTATATATCCCAGCGTTATATCTGTTTGACTAAATTCACCAATTTTTATGGTTTCAAACTGTAAAGAAGGATGTGGAATTCTTCGCCGTAATAATGCAATATTTGTAGGTGATAATTCAATAAATCCCTCATGTGCCCCTCTCACAGCCCGATCTGATTGGGGTTCGGCGATTGCACGAACCTCGTACCCTGGTGCGTTTAGCACCAATCCTTCACTATATCCATCCAGCAATAGTAACGTATTGCCCTTCAGTAGTTGGAATACAGCTTTTTCTAGATTATCTTCATTTTTTATATTAAAAATAGCAATCCTCTCTTTTACTTTTTTTAATTCTTCTCCCTGAGGACTTTCGAGTGATTCCTCGGTCAGTTGCTCTAATACATTATTGCGAATGGCATCTTCATTAATTAACCCATCAACTAAAACTAACAGTGCTTTCAATGAGTGGCCGTCATGTAACGGAATGATGAAATCATGAAAAATGATATCCTCACTTGAGTTTAACTGTTGCTTTAGTCTTTCCTCATTTTTATGAATATCCGATGAGAACGGATGTGAATGATTTGATCGATTTTTTTGTATTCCTTTTGTGTTTTGCTTTATTTTTTGCCGAATGGATTCGATTTTTAAAAAGCGCATAATTTCAATTCATCCCTATTCATTCTCTTAAAATTTGGTATTTTATACCGATATTATGAGTCTTATTTCAAATAATATGTACAGTTTTTTAAGTGTTACCAATACATTTTTATTTTTATGGATTTTTCTTCATAAAGATAGCTGAGAAACTGGGTTAAAAATTATAAATTTGTAAACTTATCAGGTTTTGTTAACTTAACATAAAACATAAAAAACAGACAGAGAACCTTTTCTGTCCGGAGGGTTGTGCTTTTGGCATTTAAATGACGTTGGTTTTGTTAGTATGTTTATAAATTATTTTGAATCATTATATATTTCCATTTTTGATTAATTGCCAAATACAAATAATGAGTAGCTGTTTTATCAGACTAGCTTTTTAAGCAGGGAATAATCTCCTTTTATCCAATTATAAATGGTAAAAAGGAGATGAAGCTATGAATCGCATGGAAGAATCTATCGAGAATCAGCCGTTGAAATGTTCTAAATGCGATAAAGAAATAATGGATGGATGCGAATACCATAATAATAATGGAGTTTAAGATGATTGTTACAGTATTCCTTTGAAAAAAAGCAGAGGTTTAATTATTAATTGATTATAGTATTGGAAATATCTTATATATGGGGTCCCGGCAGAAAAACGAGTGGTTATCTGTACAAAAAAGTAAAATCCTTGATTTAATAATGGTTTTATATTGAAGTTATATACACAACTTAATCGTCTTGATAATGAGCAAGCTAATTGGCCATTTTCGGTTGCTGGCAATCGGCGAAAATCTATTCAGCAAGTAACACTCGTGGTACAGCTCTATAGGTACATATGCAAGAATATAGACCGAAAAAACAAATTGGTCGCAGCATTGATTCTACAATAAACATTAAAACAAAGCTATTTCGAGTAAAACATATAATAAAAAATTGGATGAAGTAAGGATCTGGAATTTGTGATTTAGTGTAACTCCATCAACATTTATAGCCTAATTAAGAGTAGTTGAAAAAAGAAGTGATTATTACAAAGTTACATCTACATCGGGAAGGAAAGCATCCTTCCCTTTGTTTGTAAGTCTTGGTGTATTTTTATTATTACCTTATTTTTAAAATTAAAACAATGCTTAATAATCTTAGTTTCGAGTCAAACAAGGATTATTAATCCTTATTCATGGTACGTGATAGTTCGCGCTGTGCTATAAACAATAAAAGACTTTAAAAAGATTGCCTCTCAACCAATCTTTCCTTATTGTTGTTCGTATTGAGGTTCTTCTTGTTCGATTTGTTGAACACGTGGTTGAATACTATCAATAACGGATTGAGTTTGTTTAGCAGCATCTTGGTAAAGCTGCTTCGCTTGTTGATTATCGGTACCAAGAGCAAATGTTTCAAAACTTGCTTGTGCACTTTTCAATCCTGCTAATGTCTGTTTAACTTTAGTAATAATTGTTATAAAGAAAGCCTCCCCAAAATTTTTTACCTTTCTATATTGCTGAAAAAGAAAGTTGTTTCCCATGCGGTGAGATTTTTGGGAATATATGATTATTTTTGGCGAATTGCACCATTTTTTCGGTAGTAATTCCGTTTCCAAATCCCCATTAACTCTTCTATTTCACGTAAACTAATAAGATAGCGTTTTATAACTTTTTTATCTCAAATTTCCCCCACCATTCCCATTACAGACCAAGATTGGATCTTTGCTAATAATTATTTTTATGACAATAAATGAACCTCTTACTATTGTTGAGGTGAGGAAGGAGTGGAAATACTTTGTAATGCCAGTTCTGCCTCGTTTGCATATTGATTTTGTACGGCTAGATCACCTAAAGCAACAATTCCTACTAATTGGCCATTTTCGGTTACTGGCAATCGGCGAATTTGCTGTTGTGCCATTAAGTTTGCTGCTTGATGAACATCCATATCAGGTGTACCTTGTACGATTTGCTGTCCAGTCATGACTTGAGACACTGGCGTTTGTGCATTTTCTCCTTGTGCTGTCGTACGAAGGGTAATATCACGGTCCGTTACAATTCCAACAATTTGTCCGCTGTTATTTATTACTGGAATAGCCCCGATATTATATTTGCTCATTAATGCTGCAGCTTCCTGTACGGTCTGTGTTTCGTTAACTGTAAGAACATTTGATGTCATGATATCTCTTAATTGTGCCATAAAATTACCTCCAGATATGTTTTTCTTTTATAGAATGGAGAACATTGGCGATATTATTAATGGTAACTTTACCCAATTATAAGCTCTATTTAATTATAATCCCAACTATTCAACAGGTTCTCAACTTTTTTAAGATTGTATGATTTCATAATTATAAAGACAGAATATGGTTATCAAATGGTCATACATTTCTTTTTTAAAATTTCCCTAAAAACCATTCTTAGGTGCTTGACTATATTAAGTAGAGGAAAGTATAGAGAAAGCATTTTCTTTAATAAATTTTTAATAGGATTTAGGTTATCTTCAAAAAGATAATTAAAATAAAAATTATTATTGGAGGTTGTAACATCAAGGAAAGACTATCTGGAAAAGTTGCAGTAATTACAGGGGGAGCAGGTGGCATTGGTAAAGTAACAGCAGAAAGATTTCTAAAAGAAGGAGCTAAAAAGTTATTTTAGTAGATTTATTTGAAAATTCACTTATTAAAGTTAAAGAAGAACTAGACTCATTTGGTGAGGTACTTACAGTTCCAAGCTGACGTTTCAAAAGAATCCGATGTAGAAAGTTATGTTAAAAAAGCAGTTGAACATTTGTGAAAATCGATGTGTTCTTTAACAATGCAGGAATCGAAGGAAAAGTTGCTCCTCTTGTGAATCAAAAAATGGAGGATTTTGATAAAGTAATTAGTGTCAATGTACGTGGAGTATTTTTAGATTTGAAATATGTTTTACCAGTCATGACTAAACAAGGTTATGGTAGTGTGATCAACACTTCGTCAGTAGCAGGATTAAACGTAGTTCTGGTGTATCACCTTATATTGCTTCGAAACATGCAGTAGTTGGATTAACAAAAGCAGCAACGATTGAAGTAGCAAGTGCTAATGTACGTGTGAATTCAATCCATCCCTCACCTGTTAATACAAGAATGATGCGTTCTTTAGAAGAAGGATTGAACGTAGAACAAGAAACATTAGCGCAAAGTATTCCATTAGGCCGTTATGGTGAATCCAGTGATATTGCTAATTTAGTTTTATTTCTTGCTTCAGATGAAAGTGCATTTATTACGGGCGTTCAGTATAGAGTAGACGGTGGTATGGGAACGTTATAAGTTTACATCTAACATAAAATATCAATATAACAAATGATGATCTTTTATAAACGAGAGAGTGTGTATGGACAAGAGTAAATTACAAAATAAAGTAGCAGTCATTATAGGGGGTACGGAATCGATTCAAGGAATGAGGGGACATTATGGGAGTAAGTTTCATTTAATAAGTGTATTTGAGAAGATTTAAATCCTTGAGATTCACTTAATTGATATCTAGTTTTTGGGAGGGTTGTCTGATAAGTCCATCTAAATAAAGCAAGTGTAGAAAAACGACCTGTTTTTCTACACTTGCCTTTATATTTTTTCGGTTATTATCTGAAAGTAGCTTGAGATTTCCGGCTACTTTCTAGATGTTGTGGGCTAATGCCACAATTCCAAACTCGATATTTACCTTGTCGAATCCTCGTAATAAAAATTTTCTGAACGACCGACCGATTGCACTTGATATGACCGAACTCGCTTTCTACTTCCATTTATGACGAGTGCATTGGTGAAGTGTGTCTTATAACGGTTTTAGAAAAATACAATAATGTAATTGTTTTTTCGCAGATAATGGTAAAACTAATTACAAAATTACAAATTAAAATGGAGGAAAGGTGATTTCAGAATGGTTACATTTTTAATGGCACTTGTTGCATTGGTAATTTCTTATTTCACATATGGAAAATTTGTTGAAAAAATATTTGAACCTGATGAAGAAAGGCCAACACCAGCCTATGTGAATCAAGATGGTGTTGACTATTTGCCAATGAGCAAACAGAAAAATGCATTAATCCAATTATTGAATATTGCCGGAACAGGGCCCATCTTTGGTCCGATCATGGGGGCTTTATATGGTCCTGTCGCCTTTTTGTGGATTGTGTTAGGTTCTATTTTTGCAGGAGCTGTACATGATTACCTAACTGGAATGATTTCCATTCGGAATCGGGGCGCTCACATTCCAGAACTCGCCGGGAAATTTTTAGGGAATGTTTCCAAACATTTAGTAAACGTTTTCGCGTTGCTTTTATTATTGCTGGTTGGCACTGTATTTGTTACTACGCCGGCATCATTATTGCACAATTTGATCAATGGCAGGGTGGCTTTAATAGCTATTATTTTCTTAATATTTGTGTATTATTTCTTATCCACGATTCTTCCCATCGATAAGATCATTGGAAGAGTTTATCCGTTCTTTGGCGCAATTTTATTAATTGGTACAGTTGGAGTTGGTGTGGGATTATTATTTGCAGGATATGAAATTCCTGAATTATCTTTAACCAATATGCATCCAGCTGACCTGCCGATTTTTCCAATCTTATTCTTAACGATTACTTGTGGTGCCTTATCTGGTTTCCATGCCACGCAATCGCCACTTATTTCTAGAACCACTCAAAATGAGAAACAAGGGCGTTATATTTTTTACGGTATGATGGTTACGGAAGGTGTAATTGCAATGATTTGGGCAGCTGCTGCCATGAGTATGTTTGATGGCCAAACTCTTCAGGCTTTAATTAATGAAGGTACGGCTTCCCTTGTGGTTGGTGAAGTTTCTACGACCTTACTTGGTGCAGTTGGTGGGACTATTGCTGTACTTGGTGTAGTTGTGTTACCTATTACATCAGGCGATACTGCATTCCGTGCAGCACGAAATATCCTTGCCGATTATCTTAAAATGGACCAAGGCAAGGCTATCAAACGTTTATCTATTGCAATTCCAATGTTTGTGATTTCCTATTGGTTAACAACCATTGATTTCAATCTTTTATGGCGTTACTTCTCATTTGCTAACCAAGGTACTGCAGCACTTGCTCTTTGGATTGGTACCATGTATTTATTTGTGAAGAGGAAGAATTATGTTGTCTCTCTTGTACCAGCACTATTCATAACGGATATGGTCTTAACCTATATTTTATATGATAGCAATCTTGGTTTTGGCTTATCTTATCAAGTTTCACATCTCGGTGGAATTGTCATGACCATTCTGTTTGCTGCTATATTCTTCTGGAAAGGGAACAAAAACCGGGGAGAAAACTTATCTGCAGATATAGAATTACCTAATAAAGCAACATAAGATGTTGCAAGGCCAAATCAAAAAGGTTTCAGTTTTGGAAATTATAGCTTGATCTTTTTATAAAAATTCAATAAATGGCGCCTTTAATGGAGAATAGTTTTAAAATTTTTAAAAAAAACGGGGTTATTCCTGTTTGTTTTACATAATTACGATTACTAAACAATGAATAGTCGCTATTTTTGACTAAACTTATTAGAATAGTTCTATAAATGATTGGATGTAAATAAATAAAAAACCCAGCTCAATTTTTCATGTGAAAGGTGGCTGGGTTTTTTAAGTGGGATGTTCAAAGTAATACTTAAAAAGTAGCTCAAATTATTAGTTGAAAGAATCCTTCCGAAACAAAAATCCTATTTTAAATGACCGAATATACCTTCATTTTCCAGCATTAAGCTTCTATGTGTTTTACTTTACAATTATTTAGGGAATTCCTTTTCATTAGTGTTTTCTAATAACCAAAGTTTTGGAATGGTAACAAAAATATATCCTTCCTTCTTCAAATATGGAATAAGTTCATCTAAGGCTTTTACTGTTCCTGTTAAGTCTTGTGTCCAATGTCCGGCACTATGCATTAGGACAATAGCTCCAGGGTGAATAGAATCCAACACTTTTTGTTTTACTACGTTTGCCGGTAGGCTTTTCCAATCTTGCGAATCTACAGACCATCCTATACCACGATACCCCATTTTCTCCAATTGTCTGACCTGGTCTTCATTTATAGCCCCATATGGAGCACGAAACAATTCAGGTTTAATACAAATAACCGAATAAATTTCTTGTTCATTCTTTTCAATTTCCCATATCATACTTTTTACATCTGTGTCCGTTAGTTTGGGATGCCAATAAGTATGATTACCAATTGCGTGCCCTTTACTATATATTTGTTTTACGATATCAGGATAGGTATGCACTCGTGTCCCTAATAAGAAAAAGGTAGCTTTTACATCATATTTATTCAAAACATCTAAAATCAAGGGAGTAAATCGAGTGTCTGGACCATCGTCGAAAGTTAGTGCAATCACTTTTTGATTAGTATGTGCTTTATAAAGCATTGTATTTGAATATTTTGCTTGTAATGGGTATGCTACTGAAGCCCGAGCTGAATTAGTGGAATAAACTAGTCCCACAAATAAGATAAAAAAACCTTGTATAATAAGAAAACAACGTTTATAAAATATGTCATTCCCTTCTTTCTAATGCTTTACCTTAGTATTGAGTTAAATGCAGTCATTATATCCATCCACTTGTCAATTTTTTAATTTGGCACTGTTTAACTTGATTGTTGATTTTATTGAAAGAAATAAGCAATAACGAGTAAATCAAAGTTGCCAATTTTAAATCAAAAATAAAGCTACGTTGAGGCAGTAGGAATGTCGGTGGTTAAATTGAAGCGAATATGTATTCAATTAATTTTACTCTTGTTCCTAATACATGCTCGATCGGGTTCTTATTCATACATATCCCTCACTTTTAATTATTTACCAGTTACTTTATAAGTAAAAGTGTCTATTTTAGGGAAACCTCTTACTAAGGTTTTTAACTTATAAAGGAGTTTAAAATGAGAAAGAAACAAAAAGTTAGAAATAGGCATATCGTTTTGATACTAAGCGTTATATTAGTATCCATTTTCAGTAATTCTTGGCGTGAGGTTCCTAAGTATTATAAAAATATGGTTTATGTTAGTTCATTTAATGCAATATATTATTTACTATGTAGAAGACATCTCGTTTGGGAGTTTATTCCTTATAGAGTAAATTGGTTTTTTCTTAGAACAGTCCATACACTAATAATAACTCCACTATTAGTGCTCGTATTCTTAAGCAAAATGCCAAATACCCTGTTTAAACAATTTATTCATTTCATACGGTGGACTATAATAAGTACCGTTGTTGAATATTTGATTCACAAAAAGCACTTAATTCTATATGCTCACGGTTGGAATGTTTTATGGTCAGGATTACTATACGTTAAGATGTTTGTGTACAGTCATTTATTTACTAAACGTCCTATACCTACGTTGTTCTTATCTCTTTGTTCAACTGTTTTTTTATTTTTAAATTCAATGTCCCTTTGAAATTCAAGCACTCTTCAAGGTACTTTGAACCATTAGTTGATTTATATTACCATTCATCTTTGAAGGATTTATTTACGAGGAAAAAATTATAATTGAGATTATTCTCTATACACAACGTAAAGAAACAAGCGATGAGATTATCTCTAGAAATAAGAGATTAAGAAAGGTTTACGAAAAAAATGAGAAAAAGGAAAGCCTTTTGGATTAGCCATATATGGTGGACTCTATCGTCAAGACACTTTTTTCAAAAAAATAAGGTGGGGTCTTATAGTCTTTATAAGAGCTTAAAATGGAACTAAGAGTAAGAGGTACTCTCATTGCCATAAGGGAAGGTTGACCCTCAACATTTTTTGAGGAAATCCATCCTAATTGATACTTCCTTTTCAGAGGAGGTTCTGTCAAAGGCGAGCTTGCGAGTGCATGCCTTTATCCTTGACAGGTTCTCCTGTGAAAAAGGATACTCTTTAGGTGGAGGATTGAATTTTCCTTTCTTGGTGTCTAGTTTTATGGGTCCATTATAATAATCGCTTGTGCGAATAAGCTCTTACATTGGATTTATGCATTGTTGAGAAGTAAAACGACTTTTCGAAATATAGTTTAGAAAACACATCTAGGGAAGTAAAACAAAACCTTCCAATTGGAGAAAGGAAGGTTTTTTAGCATACTCATTTTTTTGCTTGATCAATTAATTCTTTCTAATTTTCCTGTCTCAACATGGAACAAACAGCCAACAATCTCAATATCCTTTCCATATTTTTTGTAAATTGGATGACTCTTTAAATTTTCTATTTGTTGTAATATATTCTGTTTGGAAAGCTCTTGTTGGGACAGATTACATGTATCCGGTAATCCTTTTTTTATTTTTGAAATCCAACTCTTTAACTCATTTTCGTTATTACCGCTACAAGCAGCTTCTATCCCTCCGCAGCTAGTATGCCCTTTAATAACTATTTTTTTTACTTTTAAATGCTTGAGTGCATAATACAAGCTTGCATTCAAGCTAGTGTCATCATCGGTAACTTGATTTGCAATGTTTCGGTGAACAAACATACTCCCAAGTGGCATGTTAGCAACAATAGAAGGACTGACCCTAGAATCAGAACAAGCTATTACAAAGTACTCTGGTGATTGCCCTTCTTTTAACCTTTCAAAATAATGAGGATCCTCTTTTAATATACTATTAACAAACCCTTGATTGTTATCAGCCATTATTTGCTTACTCATGAGATCACCCCAAGTTTTACATTTCAAAGAGCCTGATCTACAGACAGAAAATCAATTTTCCCCTTGTACTTTTTATCTAATCCTGCTTTTCTAAAGAGTTCATAGACTGGTTGTTTGATTCCAGCAATATAAAACTCTATATTAGATTTTTTGTAGCCTTCTATGATTTTCGTTAATTCGTCAAGCGCAATAGCATCCATTGAATTAACCCCCGAAAAGTCTAGAATGACTTTATTAATGTTTGCCTTTTCAAGGATAGCTTGTTGAAGTTTTTCTTCAACAAATGCCATGTTCGCAAAATATAACGATGCATCTATTCGGTATATTAACAAGTTCTCATATGTTTTGGCATTTGGATAATACTTCACATTCTTAAAAACATTCTGATCACTAAGATATCCTAATTCAGCTATATGAGGATATGCACTTCTCCAAATAAACAGCAGTAAGGATACACCGATTCCAACTAGTATTCCTTGTTCAATCCCCAATGTAAGAGTTGCTATAAAAGTAATTAGTAATGTCCATCCATCTGCTTTTTTTACCTTGAATAAATGAACTGCTTCCTTTGCATCAATTAATCCATACACAGCAACCATTATAATTGCTGCTAATACAGCTTGAGGAAGAAAGTAAAACAACCCTGTAAAGAATTGAAGCGTAATAAAAATTAATACTGCTGTAATAATAGAAGCAAGACCTGTTCTAGCTCCTGCTTGATAGTTTACTGCTGTCCTTGAAAATCCTCCTGTAACTGGAAAAGCAGAGAAAAATGACCCAAAGATATTTGCCAGGCCTAAACCATTTAACTCTTGATTTGCATTAATTTTATATTTTTCTTTATTGGCAATTGACTTTGCAACTGCGACAGATTCCATAAAACTGACAAATGAAATCGTCAATGCAATCGGTAGTAAAGCCGTAATTGCCTCTATATTAAACATTGGAATTGAAAATGCTGGTATTCCATTCGGAATATCACCAACAATCTTAACACCAACTTGGTCTAATTGAAGAAAACGAACTACTAAAATACCCAAAACTACAACAACTAATGGTGCTGGAAATTTAGGTGCCATTTTTTTAAGTAATATAAGAATGATAATACTCCCTAGGCCAATTAAAAATGTTACCATATTTATTTCATTGACTTTCATAATTGCATTACTTATGATAACAAAAATCGAACCTTTCGGAATATCGATTCCTAATAGATTTTTTAACTGACTAAGACCAATGATGATTGCAGCTGCAGATGTAAACCCACTTATAACAGAATGTGATAAAAAGTTAACAAGAAAGCCTAGGCGGGAAAGTCCTAATACTAATTGGATCACACCTACCATCAAAGCGAGTAGCAGTGCATATGCAATATATTCATCTGTCCCTGGTTTTGCAAGTTGAGACACACCTGTAAATACTAAAAGTGAAACCATCGCAACTGGTCCAACTGCTAATTGTCTAGAAGATCCAAATAGTGCATAAATAATCAAAGGGATCGTTGAAGCATACAATCCTATAACAGGAGGTAAGCCAGCCAACATCGCATAAGCCATTCCTTGAGGAATTAACATAATAGCTACAATTAGACCAGCTGATAAATCTCCTCTTAAATCATTTTTGTTATAATGACCTAGCCAATCAATAGACGGGATCAGTTTTTTTAACATGATCTCTTCCCCCCTTTAAATACGAATTCTACAATTAGATTTCAGGCTGTTGACAAACGCTTGCTTTCTTCGTTGTCTGCCTTCAACTGTGTTCATGATCATTTCGAGAACCTCTGCCCACGGCAAGGCTTCGCCTTAAGTAAGAAAACGCTTTCAATTAGACTGAAATTTATATAAAGTGAACTTTATCTATGCCCTAGACTATTTTTCTTATATTCAATAGTAGTTTGCAAATGTGGATAAACCTCTTTTTTTATATGACCTTCAGGACATGACTTGACATACATACTTTTCATCCATTTTTCATCCGAAATTACCAACTTTTTTCCACAAACTGGACAACGATCTTCCGTAAGCCTTTTGATAAGATTTCCCACAATATTCACCTCTTCCTTGTTTACATGAAACGATTTTTCCGGAAATGAATAGGGTACCAATTACTTATTATGGAAAAACTAAATCCTACAAACTAGTAAAAATATAATTTTCCCTAGTTAAATTTGAAAACTTTGGCTAATCCTATAATTGAATTAATATAGTTTTCTTTTTAAGAAAAGGGTATCTTGATGATACCCTCAGCCTTTTTTTATCCAAAACTTAAATATACCGTTATCCTCTTGAACTTTTAGAAATTCATGACCACCTGATTTTGCCCAGGCTGTCAGGTCGTTTTTAGCCCCTTTATCAGTTGCATGGATCTCTAAAACTTCTCCAGACGCTAATTCATTCATTGCTTTTTTCGTTTTTACAATAGGCATCGGACAAGCTAAACCTTTTGCGTCTAAAGTTTTATTGACATTCATTTGTTGTACCCTCCCTATTTTTGAATCCTGTTAAACTTGACTGTAAAATTGCCTCTAACTGTACCCAAACTCTGTCCTTCAGTACAGGAGTCTTCTTAAGCGCATGACATGCTTATGAGGGTCAGTCCGTATGATGGACTGCACAACGGTTTGGACCAATTTCTAATTCTTGCTTTCTTTCAACATCGGCTTCTTGAACACCACGGTTAATCATAATAATTTCTTCAAAGTTAGGTGGTTTTACAGAACTTGCTGATTTTTCAACATCGTTTAAGAAATCTTCTCTTGTTGCATTGAACATTTTCTCATTACGTGTACGGATATTTCCTAACGTATCCCCAATGTAACCTTCTGCATTCAGCTCTTCGTCAAAGTCAGCATAATGTGCTGGCAATACGATCACATCATCTGCAATTTCAGATACTTTATTAAACACAGTGTTATATAAGTCGTTTGCCCATTCTCTTACTTTATTTCCTAAGTTAGGACGGCCTAGCCCGCTTACGAAAATAGTATCACCAGAGAATAATAATTTTTTATTCACAAAAAATGATACACTTCCTGGTGTATGTCCAGGTGTTTTCACTGCAAGCACTTCTAATTCAATATTTTTAAATTCAATTTTCTCATGTTCTTCAAACGGTTTGAAATCAAAGATTGCCCCTTCACTTTTCATAAGGTAGTACGAAGCACCTGTTTTATCTGCTAATTCTTTCCCTCCGGAAATGTGATCTGCATGTAGATGTGAATCAACAATATGGGTTATTTTTGCGCCATCTTCTTTTGCAGCTTCAATATACTCATCCACAAAACGTGCTGGATCTACGATTAATGCTTCATCATCTGAAACAACCATATAAGATAAACAACCTTTTCCTACTCGTACAAATTGATAAACTTTAATATCTTCATCTTCATAAACTTTCGCTTTATATAAATGCTCACTCCAGGACTTCATTCCACCGCTTAAGTAAGCTGTATCAATCCCTTCATCAGAAAGCATTTCCGCTACCATCATAGATGAACCTTCTTTTGCACATACGACTAAAATTTCTTTATCTGATGGAAGTTTTGACAAAATCCCTTCAACTCCATCAAGTAATTCAAAATATGGAACATTTAAATACTCGAAGTTTTCACCTTCAATTTTCCAATCGTTAAAATCACTCACATTACGAACATCTAAAATAAATAAGTTTTCTTTATTTAACACCTTATCCGTTACTTCTTTTGCTAACATTTTACGTACTGCCATTATCAATTACCCCCTTAGGTATTATTATAGTTAAAAAATTTTTGTAAGTTGATTAGAATGTTAATGTTACATCCGCGTCTTTTGCAAACTCTAAAAATGTTACTGCTCCACCGACTTCGATGCCATCTACAAAAGCTTCTTTTTCTAATCCCATAACATCCATTGTCATTTGGCAACCAATAAATTTAACTCCTAAATCTTGTGCCATTTCCACTAACTCAGGGATTGCTGGAACGTTAGCTTTTGCAAAGCCTTCTGCAAAGTGTTCTTTACCCTCTGGCATAGGAAGCTGCTTGTATGCATCTTTATGAATTAAGTTTAACCCTTCAAATGTAAAGAAAATAGCTACTTCTTGATCTGTCGCTGCAGCTGCTGTTGCAATATTAAACACTTTATATGCATCAAATAATCCACCATTACTTGCGATGATTGCTACTTTTTTACTCATTCCTCATTCCTCCCAGTTTTTAATGCCAACATAATATTATTTGGATCAAAGCCAACAACCCACTTACCATTAACTTCTGTTTGAGGCACTCCCATTTGCCCTGTTTCGTTTACAAGTTGGTTCATTATCTCTGGTTTGGTTTCAACATTTATCTCTTTGAAAGGAATATTTTGATCTACTAAAAAGTTCTTTAGCATAACACAATATGGGCAACGTGTAGTAGTATAGACTGTCACTGTGTTCATATTAATACCTCCTATTTGCTTAAAGTTTCCTTCTTTCCTGTCCAAGCACTCATGCCTGGAACTATATTAACCACATTAGCAAAACCCTTTTCAGCTAATTTTTGAGAAGCAAGATCACTGCGGTTTCCTGTTCGGCATACCACATAAATTTCATCATCTGTGTTTAATTCGCTTAGACGCTCTTCCAGTTCTCCTAAAGGAATAGAAATAGCATTAGGAATATGGTTAAATGCATATTCAGCTGATTCTCTTACATCAAGAACCACGATGTTTTCATTAGCATCTAGCTTCTTTTCAAGTTCTTCATTGCTAGTTACATTAGGATGTTTTCTTTCAATTAAACCATCATTAGATGATTTTCTTAGATAATGTTTTAGTACTTCTCCTTCTTCGATTGTCCCAAGATACTGATGACCAGCACTGTTCGCCCAAGCTTGAATATCAGCTTTTGACCCTTTATCTGTGGCTTGAACTTCCAAGACCTGACCAGCTTGTAAATCATTCATTGCCTTTTTTGTTTTCACGATTGGCATTGGGCAAGCAAACCCTTTTGCATCTAATAAAAAGTCTGTTTTTAATGATTCCATAATATAAAAGCCTCCTATTTTTACCTTGATGGGTATTTTATTAATTAAAAAAATTTACTTAGTTTCGCCTTCCCATGCAAGCATCCCGCCTGACATATTAATCACATTAAATCCATGACTTTCAAGAAATTGAGATGCCCGAGCACTTCGTGCACCAGACCGACAAACCATGATATATTCTTTAGCCTTACTTAATTCATGCATTCGGAATTCTAATAATCCTAGTGGAATATGAATGGCTCCTGGAATTTTTCCAGTCTCAACTTCATCTACTTCACGAACATCAATTAAGTTTAATGGTTTACCTTCTAACAGTAAAATTTCTACTTCTTTTGCAGTTAATTGCTTCATTCTTTTTCCTCCCTTTATCTCCAGGCGCTCATACCCCCCTTTACATTCGTCACTTTTGTAAATCCTAATTTTTTAAGCATTTTACTAGCCTTTTGACTTCTCATTCCACTTTGACAAATGACAATTACTTCTTTGTCTTTTGTCAGCTCCTTCTCTGCTTTTTGTGCAAGCTGATGAATTGGGAGATTTTTAAATCCTCTAATACTATTCCCCTGGAGTTCGGACATCGACAAATTGTTTATTCTTATCTTTTAATTCATTTTTTAGATCTGATGTTGAAATCTGTCTAACACCTTTGTCCGGGATTATTCGATTTATGATAAAAAATAGAAAAAGTGCAATCACTAAATAATTTAGATATTCCAAACCTAGTCCCTCCTTCATGAACGGGAAATTTCCCCTAACTGATTTAGATAAATAAGTTCACGTTACCATCTTCTGCATCAGCTAAATACGCAGCAACCCCTGCATATTCGATATTATCCAAAAGCTCTTCTTTTTGTAGCCCTAATAAATCCATTGTCATCGTACACGCAACAAGCTTTATATCTTGCTCTTTTGCCATTTCGATCAAATTTGGTAGTGGCATTGCATTATGTTTTTTCATCACATCTTTAATCATTTTAGGACCGAAACCTGCAAAGTGCATTTTGGATAGCCCCATCTTATCTGCGCCTCTTGGCATCATTTTTCCAAACATTTTTTCCATGAAACCTTTTTTTACTTCAATATTCTCATCTTTTCGTAAAGCATTTAATCCCCAGAATGTATGGAAAATGGTTACTTCGTGATCATAGGCAGCTGCACCGTTTGCAATAATATACGCTGCCATTGCTTTATCATAATCTCCACTAAATAATACAATTGTTGTTTTTTTGTTTTCTGTCATTATTTTATCACTCCTCAGTTAATATTTTACTAATACCCCTATGGGTATGATAATAACTAAAATAAAAGAGGGTGTCAACCCTTTTTTTTATCTATTTTTCACAAGCAGATTTACGGCTTCTCTTACTAGTTCTTCAGTATTCTTTTCACCACTTTGCTCTGCATAACGTACACAATCCACTAAATTAGAACTAACCACAACCCCAATTGTACGATCAATGGCTGTTCTTGCTGCAGATAACTGGGTGATGACTTCTTTGCAGTCCTTATTTTCTTCCATCATTCTTAAAATTCCTCTTAACTGTCCTTCAACCCGTTTTACTCTAT